>NZ_JAGWCZ010000005.1:0-242866 GCF_020657855.1 Clostridioides sp. ZZV14-6153
TGGCTCGTTGGTCAAGAGGTTAAGACACCGCCCTTTCACGGCGGTAACAGGGGTTCAATTCCCCTACGAGTCACCAAAAAAACAATTAAATAAGCGGGTGTAGCTCAATGGTAGAGTTCTGGCCTTCCAAGCCAGCTGTGAGGGTTCGATCCCCTTCACCCGCTCCAAAAAAATGGGATCATAGCTCAGCTGGGAGAGCACCTGCCTTACAAGCAGGGGGTCGCAGGTTCGAGCCCTGCTGGTCCCACCATTTGCGGCCTGGTAGTTCAGTTGGTTAGAATGCCAGCCTGTCACGCTGGAGGTCGAGGGTTCGAACCCCTTCCAGGTCGCCAAATTAAATAAGCGGGAATAGTTCAGTGGTAGAGCGCAACCTTGCCAAGGTTGAAGTCGCGAGTTCGAATCTCGTTTCCCGCTCCATAATAATTTGGGTGCATAGCTCAGCTGGATAGAGCAACGCCCTTCTAAGGCGTGTGTCCGGGGTTCGAATCCCTGTGCGCTCATTAAGAAAAGTTTACTATATTTATAGTAAACTTTTATATTGTTTAAAAAGACACAGGATACATGCATGTCACCTGTGTCTTTTTCTTTATAATTATATAAGAGTTACATTATATTCATTAATATTGTAATCATATTAATGGTAATGTATAATAGTCTACAAGAAGTTTATAGAAAGATTTATTGCATAGACTTAATTATTAGTAAATAGGCTCATATACATTATACTGTATACTTTATAGTACTGAGACATTAGAATACTATTTAAATTCATAAATTAATTTCTTATACTGAAAAAGAACGATGAAATATATTATGAAATACTAGATATTCTAAATACTTGATAATATGGTGTTTGTAGATTGTATTAAATGAATTGTTATATTTATAAGTAATATATGTATGACTTTGAAAATAGATAAGCTGTTTTAATTATTTTAATTATAAAAGATAATTTCTAGAAAAGATACATAATAAGATATTAATAGAAGTTGATATAAATTATTTATAAAGGAAATTATTGGTATAATATAAAAATAATATTACTAATATAATATTAATAAAAATAATGTTACAATTTTATATAATTAATAAATAGATTATTAAATTTATTGTAGTGAAAATATATTGAAAGATAATATGTATTTTGAAATAGATTTTATAGTATAAAATTGCATCAAGGCGCGAGTACTATTTTGTATTCGCGCCTTGATGATTTGAATTATTTAAACTAGATTTAACTTTAATAGAAAATATATATTTGATTAGCAATGTTTTTAATGTATTTAGAGATTATTTAACAATCTCAATCTATAAAAATAGAATTATTTACACAAAAGTTAAATAGTTTGTATAGAGTTAGATTTATATAGTATAATACATAGTGTAAATAATTAAGAAGTTATCGAACAGGAGGATAAAACTGTGTTAGATATAAATTCTTTTTTAAATGAATTTTTTAATATAATATTAAGAATGAGTATATATGATTTAATTGACATATCCATAGTAGCATATATTTTTTACAAAATATTTATGTTTATAAAAGACACAAGAGCAGAACAAGTATTTAAAGGTATAATATTTCTTTTGCTAGCAACTCAACTTAGTAACACTTTTAAATTGCATACCGTTTATTGGATATCTCTTAAGGCGCTGGATTATGGAGTTATAGCAGCTCTTATAATTTTTCAGCCAGAATTTAGAGCAGGGCTTGAACATATAGGAAGAGCGAAGTTTAATTTATTTGGAAAAAATGTAAATACTTCAGAAGAAACTCTTAATAGAACTATAGAAGAGATTGTAGAAGCTTTATATTCACTTTCTAGACAAAAAATAGGAGCTCTTATCATAATGGAGAGAGAAACCAGAATAAGTGATATAATAAATACAGGAACTATAATTGATGCCGAAATTTCTAGGCAATTATTGATAAATATATTTATACCAAATACACCATTACATGATGGAGCTGTTGTAATTAGGGACTCTAAGGTAAAGGCGGCTGCATGTTTCTTGCCGTTAACAGAGAGTAAGGATTTAAGCAAAGATTTAGGTACTAGACATAGAGCTGGAATAGGTGTAAGTGAAGTCTCTGACTGTATAACGCTGATTGTATCAGAGGAAACTGGAGGCGTATCAATTGCTAAAGCTGGTAAGTTATATAGAGATATTTCTAGAGAAAGAATGATGAATATATTACGTAGTAATCTAAAAACGAATACAGAAACAAGAAGTTTTTTCAAAGGTGGTATATTTAAATGATAAATAGACTAAAAAATAATACCAAAATAAAAATAATATCATTTTTAAGTGCAATTGCTTTATGGATGTATGTTATGGCTGTAGTTGACCCTGAAGAAACTAGAGGGTTTGAAGATATACCTGTATCTATAAGTAATATGAGTGATTTAAATGATAAAAATCTTGTTATATATCCAGACGAAAAATTAACAGCAGATGTGTATATAAAAGGTAGTTTATCAAAGGTACAAAAAGTTAAAAAAGAGGATATACATGTATATGGAACTGTTGAAGACCCAATACAAGGTAAGAAGGAAGTATATTTAAAAGCAAATATTCCTCAAGGTGTTACTTTAGAATTTAAGCATGACGTTTTAATAGTAAATCTTGAGAAAAATATAAAAGAAAAAAGAGATATAAAGGTAGAAGTAAGTGGGAATTCAAAAAGAAATATAGATAATATTGAATTAAGTAAAAATTATGTCGATATATCGGGTACGATGAGTTTAGTTAAAGAAGTTAAAAGTGTAAGAGCTAATCTAAATGTCGGCAATGAGACAGAAGATTTCTCTAAAAAATTGGATTTAATACCTTTAAATAGTGATGGAACTAAGGTTGAAGGTGTGACATTAAGTTCAAGTTCTGTAACAGCAAGTGTAGAATTATTAAAAGAAAAAACTGTACCAATAAGAGTAGATTTAAAGGATAATAATCAAGATAATAATACATTGAAAAATTATAAATTAAGTAAAGATGAAGTTACAATAAAAGGTAAAAAAGAAAATATAGACAAAATAAATTATATTAAGACAAAACCTATTGATTTAGTTGATTTAGCTAATGGAGAAGAAAAAGAAGTGAGTCTAGAGATTCCAGAAGGAATAACTATTGATGATACCTCTATAACTATAAAGCTAAATGAAACAAAACAATTAAGCGCTGAGTTTGTATATAGTCCAGAAGATATTATGTTAAGAAATATTCCAGCAAATATGGACAATCCAAGTATAATTTCTACTGGAGATATTCAAGTTGTTGTAGAGTCAGCAGAAGATTTAAGTAAGCTAAATAAAAAAGATATTTCGTTATATATCGATTTATCAGAAGCACCTGCTGAAAATGGTAAATATAAAATAAAATATGAAACAACATATCAATTTAAAAAAATAAATATAGAACCTAATATTGTTGAAGTGGAATGAACAAATATTTTGAATATTTAGTTGTTACAAGATGCGACAAAAAAATCTATAAAATTAAGTTTGTTAATTTTATGTTTTTGTTGCATCTTGTTTATTTTAGTTATATTATAAAATAAGGACAATGAGATATTTGTTAAATCTAAAAAGTGTTAGATATATGAAAAAAGACTGATAAATAGATTTAAATAAATATTTTTGAATTAAATATTTCAATTATCCCTAGGAAAACGTTGCTGAACGAGTTATAATTTAATTGAGATATAAAAGTTCTATTTCAAAAAATTCAAGATGAGGTGGAAATGCATGAGAAGTTTTGAAGAAGTAATTAAGTTTGCAAAGGAAAGAGGACCTAAAACTATATCAGTAGCATGTTGTCAAGATAAAGAAGTTTTAATGGCAGTTGAAATGGCTAGAAAAGAAAAAATAGCAAATGCCATTTTAATAGGTGATATAGAGAAGACTAAAGAAATTGCAAAAAGCATAGACATGGATATCGAAAATTATGAAGTAATAGATATAAAAGATTTAGCAGAAGCATCTCTAAAATCTGTTGAATTAGTTTCACAAGGAAAAGCCGATATGGTAATGAAAGGCTTAGTAGACACATCAATAATACTAAAAGCAGTTTTAAACAAAGAAGTAGGTCTTAGAACTGGTAATGTATTAAGCCACGTAGCAGTATTTGATGTAGAGGGGTATGACAGATTATTTTTCGTAACTGATGCAGCTATGAACTTAGCTCCTGATACAAATACTAAAAAGCAAATCATAGAAAATGCTTGCACAGTAGCACATTCATTAGATATAAGTGAACCAAAAGTTGCTGCAATATGCGCAAAAGAAAAAGTAAATCCAAAAATGAAAGATACAGTTGAAGCTAAAGAACTTGAAGAAATGTATGAAAGAGGAGAAATCAAAGGTTGTATGGTTGGTGGACCTTTTGCAATAGATAATGCAGTGTCTTTAGAAGCAGCTAAACATAAAGGTATAGATCATCCTGTAGCAGGAAGAGCTGATATATTATTGGCTCCAGACATCGAAGGTGGTAATATATTATATAAAGCTTTAGTATTTTTCTCAAAATCAAAAAATGCAGGAGTTATAGTTGGAGCTAAAGCACCAATAATATTAACTTCTAGAGCAGATAGTGAAGAAACTAAACTAAACTCAATAGCTTTGGGCGTTTTAATGGCAGCAAAGGCTTAAATTTAAGGGGGAAATAGGCAAATGAGCAAAATATTTAAAATCTTAACAATAAATCCTGGTTCGACATCAACTAAAATAGCTGTATTTGATAATGAGGATTTAGTATTTGAAAAAACACTAAGACACTCTTCTGAAGAAATAGGAAAATATGAGAAAGTTTCAGACCAATTTGAATTTCGTAAACAAGTAATAGAAGAAGCATTAAAAGAAGGTGGAGTAAAAACATCTGACTTAGATGCTGTAGTAGGTAGAGGTGGTCTTCTTAAGCCTATAAAAGGTGGAACTTACTCAGTAAGTGACATTATGATAGAAGATTTAAAAGTAGGAGTTTTAGGAGAACATGCTTCAAATTTAGGTGGTATAATAGCAAAACAAATAGGTGATGAAGTTAATGTTCCTTCATACATAGTAGACCCAGTTGTTGTGGACGAACTAGAAGAGGTTGCTAGAATTTCTGGTATGCCTGAAATAAGTAGAGCAAGTGTAGTACATGCTTTAAATCAAAAGGCAATAGCAAGAAGATATGCTAAAGAGATAAACACAAAATATGAAGATATAAATCTTATAGTTGCACATATGGGTGGAGGAGTTTCTGTTGGAGCTCATAAAAATGGTAGAATAGTAGATGTTGCAAACGCATTAGATGGAGAAGGACCTTTCTCTCCAGAAAGAAGTGGTGGATTACCAGTAGGAGCATTAGTAAAAATGTGCTTCAGTGGAGAATATACTCAAGATGAAATTAAAAAGAAAATAAAAGGTAATGGTGGATTAGTTGCATACTTAAATACTAATGATGCTAGAGAAGTTGAAGAAAGAATTGAAGCTGGTGATGAAAAAGCTAAATTAGTATATGAAGCTATGGCATATCAAATCTCTAAAGAAATAGGAGCTAATGCTGCAGTTCTTAAGGGAGATGTAAAAGCAATATTATTAACTGGTGGAATCGCATATTCAAAAATGTTTACAGATATGATAGCAGATGGAGTTAAATTTATAGCAGATGTAAAAGTTTATCCAGGTGAAGATGAAATGATTGCATTAGCTCAAGGTGGACTTAGAGTTTTAACTGGTGAAGAAGAGGCTCAAGTTTATGATAACTAATGATAAAAGAATAAGAATCATAACAGGTCACTATGGAAGTGGTAAAAGTGAATTTGCGATGAACTATGTTGTTAAATTAAGAGAGATGGTTTCTGGCAAAGTTGCTATAGCCGATTTGGATGTGGTAAATGTATACTTTAGAACTAGAGAAAAGAAAGAGCTAATGAAATCTTTAGGTATACAACCAATAGATAGTTCAATTAATGCTCCAACATTAGATTTACCAGCAGTATCAGCAGAAGTAATGTCACCTATGGTTGACCATTCATACAATTCTGTTATAGACTTAGGTGGAGATAATGTAGGTGCTAGAGTTATAGGAAGATTTAGTCATTTATTAAAAGAAGGCGACTATGACATGCTTTTTGTAATAAATGCAAATAGGGAGAAAACTCAAACTTCTGAAGAAGTTATCCAATATATAAAGGAAATAGAGAAATCTTCTAAACTAAAGGTAACAGGTCTAATTAATAATACTCATCTTATTAGGTTTACTACTATTGATGATGTTTTAAGAGGTCAAAAAGTTGCAGAAGAAGTTTCTAAGGAATGTAATATACCAATAAGATATGTTGCATGCTTAGAAAATCTTGTTGAACAATTACCAAAAGATTTAGAGGGAGAAATTTTTCCGATAAAATTATATATGAGAGAAGACTGGATGTAGTTTGAGCTCAAATATATAGAAAGTTTAAGGAGGCTTAGGTAAATGGCTAAAGGAAAAGTATCTTTTAATCAAGAACGTTGTAAAGGTTGTGGATTATGTGTTGAAGCATGTCCAGTAAAAATCATACAATTAGACTCAAACACAATAAACAAAAAAGGGTATAACCCAGCAACTGTTTCTGAAATGGAAAAATGCATAGGATGTGCAAGTTGTGCAACTATGTGTCCAGATGTAGTTATAACAGTAGAAAGAGATTAATTTAAATTAATATTTAAGGGGGAATTTTAATGGCTAAGATACTTATGAAAGGTAACGAAGCATTTGGAAAAGCAGCTATAGAAGCTGGTTGCAAATATTTCTTCGGTTACCCAATAACTCCACAAAGTGAATTACCAGAATATTTATCAAGAGAGTTACCTAAAATAGGTGGAGCGTTCGTTCAAGCTGAATCAGAAGTTTCTGCGATAAACATGGTTTATGGTGGAGCAGGTGCAGGAGCAAGAGTTATGACTTCTTCATCTTCACCAGGCGTTGCTTTAAAACAAGAAGGTATAACATATGCAGTAGGAGCAGAAGTTCCTTGTGTTGTACTTAACGTAATGAGAGGTGGTCCAGGACTTGGAAGTATACAACCTTCACAAGCTGACTACTTTATGTCTACAAGAGGTGGAGGAAACGGAGACTACAGAACTCCAGTATTCGCACCAGCTACAGTTCAAGAAGCTGTTGATATGATAATGGAAGCTTTTGATGTTGCAGATTACTACAGATCACCTGTTATGGTAGTTGCAGATGGTATGATAGGTCAAATGATGGAGCCAGTTGAATTCAAAGCTCCTGAAAAGAAGAGAGAATTGCCTCCTAAAGATTGGGCAACTGTTGGAACTAAAGGAAAAAGAGTACCTAATGTAATAAACTCTTTATACTTAGAGCCAGAAGTATTAGAAGATCACTGTTGGCACTTAGAAGCTAAATTCAATGAAATGGAAAAAAATGAAGTACAATATGAAATGTACAAAACAGAAGACGCTGAATTTATATTTGCAGCTTATGGAACTACTTCAAGAATAGTGAAAAGTGCAATTGATATATTAAGAGAAGAAGGAATAAAAGCAGGTCTTATAAGACCTAAAGTATTATGGCCATTCCCATTTGAAGCATTTGACCAAATCCCTAGTGCTAGAAACATATTAACTGTTGAAATGAGTATGGGACAAATGGTGGAAGATGTAAAAATGGCAGTAGAAGGTAAATTACCAGTTTACTTCCATGGAAGACCAGGAGGAATGACTCCAACACCAGCAGAAATAGTTGAAAAAGCTAAAAAAATTATTGCCGGAGAATTGGTTGCAGGAGGTGCTAGATAATGGCTGTTGTATTTAAAAAAACTCAAGGGTTACAAGATACTCAAACTCACTACTGTCCAGGATGTACACATGGTATAATCCATAGATTAGTTGGTGAAGTATTAGAAGAATTAGGAGTATTAGGTGATGCTGTAGGTGTTGTTCCAGTTGGATGTTCAGTTTTAGGATATAAATATTTTAACTGTGATACTCAAGAAGCAGCTCATGGTAGAGCACCAGCTGCTGCTACAGGAATAAAAAGAGTTCATCCTGAAAACACAGTATTCACTTATCAAGGTGATGGAGACTTAGCTTCAATCGGTACTGCTGAAATAGTTCATGCAGCTGCTAGAGGAGAAAAAATAACTACTATATTTGTAAACAATACAACATATGGTATGACTGGTGGACAAATGGCTCCAACTACATTAGTTGGACAAAGAGCTACTACTGCTCAATCAGGAAGAAATGCTGAAACTCAAGGTTATCCAATAAGAGTAAGTGAAATGTTAGCTACATTAACAGGAGCTGTATTCGTAGAAAGAGTAGCAGTTGATACTCCAGCTCATGTTAGACAAGCTAAAAAAGCTATAAAGAAAGCATTCCAAGTTCAACAAGCAGGATTAGGATTTGGAATAGTAGAAGTATTATCTACTTGTCCTACAAACTGGGGACTAGCTCCAAATGATGCTTTACAATGGTTAAGAGACAATATGATACCATACTATCCATTAGGAAATTTCAAAAATGTTGAAGTTGAGGAGGTGAAGTAAATGTCTACAGCTAGAGTAATATGTGCAGGCTTCGGAGGCCAAGGTGTTATGTCTATGGGACAATTACTTACTTATGCAGGAATGTTAGAAGGAAAAGAAGTTTCTTGGTTACCATCTTATGGACCAGAAATGCGTGGAGGTACAGCAAACTGTGCAGTAACTGTATCTAGTGAACCTATTGGTTCTCCACTTATAACAGATGATGCAACTGCAGCTATATTATTAAATATACCAGCATTTGAAAAATTTAAAGACGATGTTGTACCTGGTGGAAAAATAATAGTAAACAGTTCTTTAATAAAAGAAAAAGTTGAAAGAACAGATGTAGATGTTTATTATATCCCAGCAAATGAATTAGCTGTTGAATTAGGTAATGATAAAGTTGCTAATATGATAATGCTAGGAGCTTACTTAAAAGTAGCTGATACAGTGGATATAGAATCTGTATTAGAAGCATTTAAAAAAGTTTTTGGACCTAGAAAAGAAAAATTTGTTCCATTAAACAGAGAAGCTTTACAAAAAGGTATGGATGCTGCATGTTGTGGAGCAACTAACTAATAAAGAAAAAAGATGTCAAAAAAAAGACAATAGAATTATTTCTATTGTCTTTTTTGCTGAGAAGTATTAAAATATTTTTATGACTGAAATTAAGAATATAATAGTATTTTATGAATTATAAAAATATAATACAAATTACAAGCTTTTCAATTATGAAAGGAGAATATTTAGTGAGAAAGTATTTTGGAACAGATGGAGTTAGAGGCATAGCAAATACAGAATTAACATGTGATTTAGCATATAGACTTGGTAGAGCTGGTGGATTTGTTTTAGCTCAAGGAGACCATAGAGTAAAAGTAGTAGTAGGTAAAGATACTAGAATATCTGGAGATATGTTGGAGGCATCTTTAATAGCAGGTCTTATGTCTGTTGGATGTGATGTTATTACTGTTGGAATAATACCAACCCCTGCAGTTGCATATTTAACTAGAAAATATGGTGCTGATTGTGGTGTGGTTATATCTGCATCTCATAATCCTGTTGAATATAATGGAATTAAATTCTTTAATAAAAATGGATATAAATTGGATGATGAAATAGAGTTAAAGATAGAAGAATATATAGATGATATAGATAAAGTAGATTGTATGCCAGTTGGTGAAAATGTAGGACGAAGATTACATGAGCATTATGCACAAAGAGACTATGTAGATTATTTAAAATCAATAATTAACACTGATTTTAGAGGATTAAAGGTGGTTTTGGACTGTGCTAATGGTGCATCGTATAAAGTAGCACCAATAGTATTTGATGAATTAGGAGCAAGTGTAATTTCAATAAATAGTTCACCAGATGGAAACAATATAAATTATAAATGTGGCTCTACACATCCAGAACAACTTCAAAAGGCTGTTTTGGAACATAATGCTGACTTAGGTCTTGCATATGATGGAGATGCTGATAGATTAATTGCAGTAAATGAAGAGGGTCAAATTGTTGATGGAGACCATATAATGATATTGAGTGCTTTAAATTTAAAGAAAAATAATAAATTAGCACAAGATACTTTAGTAGTTACAGTTATGAGTAATATAGGATTAGCAATAGCTGCAAAAGAAAATGGAATAAAATTATCTACTACAGCAGTTGGAGATAGATATGTTTTAGAAGATATGGTTAAAAATGGATATAATCTTGGTGGAGAGCAATCTGGACATATGATATTCTTAGATTACAATACTACAGGAGATGGAGTTCTTAGTTCTTTAATACTTGCAAATATAATACTGCAAGAAAAGAAACCTTTATCAGAACTTGCATCAATAATGAGTCAATATCCACAAGTATTAGTGAATGCAACAATAAAAAATGAAAATAAAACCAAATATATGGAATATCCAGAAATAAAAACTGAAATAGAAAGAATAGAATCTATTTTAGATGGAAATGGTAGAGTCTTAATAAGACCATCAGGAACTGAACCATTGGTTAGAGTTATGTTAGAGGGTAAAGAGGAAGGTCAAATAAAAGAATTAGCAACAAATTTAGCTAATCTTATACAAGAAAAATTATCGTAATTTATAAGGGTATTCTCAGATATAAACCCTGAGGACACCTTTCTAAGCGCCAGAACTTAGTTATAGACACAAGAATTAAGTATTATTGGAACTAAGTTGACGAGGTCAGAGTTAATCGAATTGTCGGCGGATGCTCTGCGGTGTGTTTACCATCGAAAGACTTCTTTAAATAATAGGAGTAATCCTATGGACAAAGGGAAGCCAAAGTAAACTTATATGACCTAACTCTTAAAATATATAAATAATATTTTTAGGAGGACACAAATAATGTGTGGAATAGTTGGATATTTAGGAAGTAGAAAGGCAGCAGAAGTTATCGTAGAGGGGCTTTCTAAGTTAGAGTACAGAGGTTATGACTCAGCAGGAGTAGCAGTTAATGGTTCTAATTGTGATGAACTTAATATTAGAAAGTTCAAAGGTAGACTTTCTGTGCTTGCAGAAGATTTAGAAAAAAATCCTATTGATGGAAATTTGGGAATAGGACATACAAGATGGGCAACTCATGGAGAACCATCTGATGTAAACTCACATCCTCATTTTAATCAAGCTAAAACAATAGCAGTTGTTCATAATGGGATAATAGAAAATTATATGGAAATCAAAGAAGAATTAATTTCTGAAGGTGTTAAATTTGAATCTCAAACAGATACAGAAGTAATAGCACATTTAGTAGATAAATACTATGAAGGTAACTTGTTAGACGCTGTATATAAAACTATATCAAAATTAAGAGGAGCTTATGCATTAGGTGTTATATGTAAAGATCATGGAAATGAATTAGTTGCAGTAAGAAAAGATAGTCCTCTTGTAGTCGGTGTGGGTGAAGGCGAAAACTTTATAGCATCAGATATACCTGCTTTATTAAAATATACTAGAGATGTTTATTTCTTAGACAATGGAGAGATAGTTCACCTAAAAGATGAAAATGTAACAATTTATGATTCTAATAGAAATCTTGTAGAAAAAGAAGTATTCCATGTAACATGGGATGTAGAAGCTGCATCTAAAGGTGGATATGATTACTTTATGTCAAAAGAAATACATGAGCAACCAACAGGAGTTAGAGAGACTCTAGAAAGAAGACTTGATGATAATGGAAATATAATTTTAGATAGTATAAATATTTCTAAAGAAGATTTAGATAAAATAAATAAAGTTTATATAGTAGCTTGTGGAACAGCATATAATGCTGGATTACTTGGTAAGTATGCTATAGAAAAATTTGTAAATATACCAGTAATAACTGATATAGCATCAGAATTTAGATATAGTGACCCATTTGTAGATGAAAACTCATTAGTAATATTAGTTAGCCAATCTGGTGAAACAGCAGACACTTTAGCAGTATTAAGAGATTCAAAAGCTAAAGGAGCAAGAATACTTTCAATAACTAATGTTGTAGGTTCATCTATAGCAAGAGAATCAGATGATGTTTTCTATACTTGGGCAGGACCTGAAGTAGCAGTTGCATCAACTAAGGCATATACAACTCAAATAACTTCTTTATATATGATAGCTTTAGATTTTGCTATTAAAAAAGGAACAATAACTAGAGAATTTTATGATAGTATGATTTCTAAGATGAAAGAAATACCATCAAAAATACAAGAAATATTAGACAATGAGGAATATATAAAAGAAGTTGCTAAAACAGTTGTTAGCTCTGACCATGCTTTCTATTTAGGAAGAGGTATAGATTATAGTTTAGCAATGGAAGGTTCATTGAAATTAAAAGAAATATCATATATACATGCAGAAGCTTTTGCAGCAGGAGAATTAAAACATGGAACAATAGCATTAATAGAAAAAGGAACTCCTGTAATTGCTATAGCTACTCAAGAAAAATTATTTGAAAAAATGGTTTCTAATATGGAAGAAGTAAGAGCAAGAGGAGCTTATGTCGTAGCAATTGCTCAAAGTCATAATAAAGACGTTGAAAAAGCTGCTGAAAAAATAATATATATACCAAACTCAGATGATATTTTATCACCAATATTAGCAGTTGTACCAATGCAATTACTTGCTTATCATGTTTCTGTACTAAGAGGTTGCGATGTAGATAAGCCAAGAAACTTAGCTAAATCAGTAACAGTTGAATAAAAATATATTAAAAATTGCATAGATAATATCTATTAGAAAAAACTCATTCTATTTGTTATAATTTTATAGAATGAGTTTTTTATTATAGAAAAAAACTATTAATCAATCTGGAGGTGTATTTGTATAAAAGAAGTAAAGCTAAAACTAGAGACATTAAAAAAAATCGAAAAAAATAACGATGATTGTATAAATTGCAAAAAATGTTTTAAAGTATGCCCTATGATGAAAGAATTTGGAGACTCACCAAGAGAACTTATGATAGATATTTTACAAAATAAATCAATAAATAAAAATATGCCATATTCCTGTATGTTATGTGGAATATGCAAGGTAGAGTGTCCAAAAGATATAGATTTAAAAGAAATATTTTTTGATGTAAGGAAAGAAATATTCCATGATAATCAAAAAGAATTAAATGATATAGGATATAGAACAATAAAATTTCATCAAACTAATAGTTTCTCTCCATTATTCTCAAAACAATTTATTAAAAAAAACACTAAAAAGATTTTTTTCCCAGGATGTAGCCTTTCTAGCTATAGTAGTGACTTAGTATTAGAAACATATAAATATTTAGAAAATCATATAGAAAATATATCCTTAGCTTTTGAATGTTGTGGCAAGCCAACTTTAGCTATGGGAGATACAAATAAATTTGATGAATATTATTCTAAAATAGACAAGCTATTTAGAGAAAATGATATAGATGAGGTAATCGTAGCTTGTCCCAATTGTTTTAATACTATAAGAAATAATAGTGATATAAAAGTGATTTCAATATGGGAGGTGATAAAAGAATATGGGCTTCCAGAAAATCTAAAAAATCATTATGATGATTTAAATCAGGAATTTTTATTACATGACCCATGCCCTATAAGAAATGAGAATAATATACATGAGTCAGTCAGAGATATACTGGGTTTTATGGGAATAAAAATAATTGAATTTGAAAAAAATAGAGAAAACACAGAATGTTGTGGCTCTGGAGGTATGGTAAGGGTTACTAATAATGAAGTTGCTATAAACCAGACCAAAAATAGAGCAAATAATAAAAAAACAGATTATGTAATCTCATACTGTCAATCTTGTTGTGAGTCTATGTTAATGGCAGATAAAAAAGCACTACATGTATTAGATTTTATTTTTGATGTTGATGTTATAAACAAAAATAAATTAACCCAGAAAAAAACATCATCTATTAAAAAATGGAGCACAAGGTATAAAGGAATAGCATTAGCAAAGAAGATGAATATAGAAACTTAATAAATGCACATAAAAAGTATATAAGCTAATGAAAGGAAATGATATGTTAGATACACATGCAAGAAAATATGTAGAGCCATTTATAAGCAAGGGAGCAGAGTTCTTTTTAAAACTTAAATTAACCCCAAATAACGTAACAATAATAGCGCTTATAGTTGGAATATCTACGTCTTTATTTATATATCTCGATATGAAAGTGCTAGCAATAATTACATTATGGGTTTCAGGATACCTAGATGCTGTAGATGGTGATATGGCTAGAAGTAGTAATAAAACATCCTTATTTGGAACATTAATGGATATTACTTTTGATAGAATAGTAGAAATAAGCATGATTTTAGTATTTGGTTTGAAGATGATTGATGTAAGATTAAATCTAATGATTCTTTTAAGTAGTATTCTTATCTCAATGACTATATTTTTAACTGTTGGTGCTTTAACTGATAAAAAAGGTATGAAATCATTTTATTATCAAGCTGGCGTAGCTGAAAGGAGTGAGGGATTTATACTTTTTACTTTGATGATTTTATTTCAAAGTTATATTGGGATGATAGCAAATCTATTTTCTATAGTAGTTTTATTTACAGCAGTTCAAAGACTATTAGAAGCAAAAAAAATATTATAAATTAATTTTCGAGAGGGGAAAAAATGAAAAAAAGGATATTAACAATACTATTATGTTTAGGACTTATATTTGGATTGGTAGGGTGCTCAAATAACGATAAAAAAGAAGAGCCTCAAAAAGACATATTAGAAAGTAGCAATGAAGAGATTTTAAAATCTGCAAAAGGTACAACAGTTAACTTTTATGGATATGGTGGAAATGAAGTAATGAATAAATGGTTTGATAGTTATGTAATTCCAAAGATGAAAGAAGACTATGACATAACTTTAAAAAGAGTAGGAATGGATATAGAAAACATTCTTAATAAACTATTGTCAGAAAAACAAGCTGGAAGTGCTAAGGGTACTATAGATGTGGTTTGGATAAATGGAGAAAACTTTAAAACAGCAAAAGAGAATAAATTGCTATTTGGACCTTTTGTAGAGAAACTTTCTAATTATGAAAAGTATGTTGATTCATCTTCTGAAGATATTACTACAGATTTCGGAGTGAAGGTAGAGGGGATGGAAGCTCCTTGGGGTAAATCTCAATTTGCAGTTGTAACAGATACATCTAAGATTAATACAAAAATAACTGATGCAGAAACACTAAAAGAAGCAATTGTATCTAATCCTGGAAAATTTACTTATCCAGCTCCACCAGATTTTACAGGAAGTGCATTTGTTAGAAATATAATATATGATGTAGTAGGATATGATAAAGTAAAAAATTTACCAGAAGATGAAGCTAAAGTAAAACAAGCCATACAACCAGCTATGGATTATCTTAAAGAAATAAAACCATACTTATGGAATAAAGGTAAAACTTATCCTGCGACATCTTCCCAGTTAGACAATATGTATTCAGATAATGAAACTTATTTTACAATGACTTATGCTCCAAATGTATTATTAGGAAGAATAGAAAATGGAGAGTTTAGAAAATCTACAAAAGCAATAGAATTTGAAAAAGGAAATATAAGTAACACACACTTTGTTGCTATACCAGATAATTCTCAAAATAAAGAAGGTGCAATAGCGTTAATAGATTTCTTGATGAGTATAGATGCACAATCCTCTAAGACAGAAACTAAAAATTGGGGAGATACATCTGTTTTAGATATGAAAAAGATTCCAAGTGAAGATGTTAAGAAATTTAGTGAAACTATAGTATTAAAAAATTCAGTTCCAGAATTAAAAGCAGGAATAGTTCCAATAATAGAAAAAATATGGACTCAAGAGGTACTAGAAAGTGAAAAGTAAAATAATTAATGATAAAATAATTCCATATTTATTAATAGCACCTGTATCTATCATCTTGATACTTATAATGGGTGTAGGAATTATAAATTGCATCTCGCAAAGTCTAGGATTTTTTCCTCAGATTGGTCTTGAGCAAATTACATTAAGTTATTATAGAGAAATTTTTAGAGATTCTAATTTTTTAGAATCTCTTATCTTTAGTTTGAAGATTTCTTTAGTGTCATCGATTTTAGCTGTTATTATAGGTATACTTTTAGCATACATAATGTCTAAAAATAGATTTTCTAAAGTTAGATATATGATTCTAAATATTCCACTAGTAGTTCCACATATAATAGTTGTATTGTTGGTATTTATAATATTTTCTCAAACAGGTATAATTTCAAGAGTATTTTACTTTTTCAATATAATAAAGGATTCATCTGAATTTATACCAATGGTTTCTGATAAAAATGGAATAGGAATAATTTTAGTTTATCTGTGGAAAGGAATACCATATATAACACTAATGGTTTATAATATACTGAAAAATATAAATGATAATCTACAACAGGTATCTATAAATTTAGGTGCAAGCAAACTTCAAACTTTTAGATATATAGTGTTGCCACTTGCTATGCCCACAATAATTTCTTCATTTATAATAATTTTTGCCTTTTCGTTTGGTTCTTTTGAAGTTCCTTTTTTAATAGGAGCATCAACTCCAAAAGCATTACCAGTTCAAGCATATCTGAGTTATGCTAGCTCAGATTTAATGCAAAGACCAATCTCAATGTGTATCAATGTTTTATTATCTGGAGTAAGTTTTATACTATTAATAATCTATGATAGATTTTTTAATAAAATATCAAAATATAATGTATAGGAGTATCTATGAGTAAAAAATTTAATATAATTCTTAATATCATGTTTGTAGTTATTATAGCTCCTATAATATTATTGGCAATATGGGGAGTTGTAAATACATGGCCATTTCCAAATCTTTTACCTAATGAATTTTCATTAAGAGGATTTAGATATATTTTGGATATAAGTAATCTGAATATTATTTTGAGAAGTATTATAATATCAATAATTGTAGTCTTAGTCACTATTTTATTAAGCATACCAGCATCCAAAGCATTAGCATTATATAACTTTAAAGGAAAAAGGTTTTGTGAGTTACTGATATTGTCTCCAATTATAATTCCACTAATATCTGTTGCTATGGGCATACATATAGCATTTATAAGAATAGGTCTAGCCAATAATACTTTGGGAGTAATTATTATAAATATACTTCCATGCATACCATATTCAGTTCGAATAATAACAGATGTTTATAAATTAATAGGTGATAATTTAGAAATACAAGCGAAAGTACTTGGAGCAAGTAGATTTAATACATTTAGATATGTGACTTTCCCTTTGATTTTGCCAGGGATATTGGGTGCATCAAGTATGTCTTTTATAATATCCTTTAGTCAATATTTTTTGACTCTTCTTATAGGTGGAGGTAGTGTCATAACCTATCCAATGATTATGTTTCCATATATACAAAGTGGAGACAGGACAATAGCATCTTTGTATAGTATGCTATTTTTAATAATAAGTCTATTTATCTTGATAATAATAGAATACAGTGTAAAAAAGAAATATAAACATATCCAAAATACAAGGCTATTTTAGTACGATTGGAGGTGTAACAATTGTCATCAGTTAAACTTATAAATTTATGTAAGAGTTTTAACAAAATAAAAGTTTTAAACAATATGAATTTGGATATAAAAGAAGGAGAAATAGTTTCTCTTTTAGGCCCATCAGGTTGTGGAAAAAGTACTACTCTAAAATTAATTGCTGGTATTCTACATCCTGATTACGGAGATATACTTTTAAATAATGAATCAGTATTAGATATACCTATAGGAAAAAGAGATACTGTAATAGTTTTTCAAGATTATTTACTATTTCCACATATGACTTTATATGAAAATATAGAATTTGGCCTTAAAATGAAAAAAATAAACAAGAATATAAGAAAAAGTAAAGTAAGTGAACTTATAAATTTAGTTAAGCTAAAGGGATATGAAAATAAATATCCAAACGAACTCTCAGGAGGACAACAACAACGTGTTGCAATAGCAAGGTCTTTAGCAATAAATCCAAAGGTACTGTTATTAGATGAGCCATTTTCAAATTTAGATATTAATTTACGTAATGAAATGAGAGAGTTTGTATTAGGATTACAAAAACATCTAAAGATAACAACGGTATTAGTAACACATGACAAAGAAGAAGCATTGATGATGAGTGATAGAATAGCAGTTATGTTAAATGGTGAGGTTAAACAATTCGACACGCCAGATAACCTTTATGAAAATCCCAAAAGTAAAGAAGTTGCAAATATATTTGGAGAAAAAAATTATTTAATAGGAAATATAAGAAACGGAGAATTTGTGAATGATATAATTTCTATTAAATTAGATAAATATAAAAATATAAATATAGATAATGTAGAGTTAATGATACCAAAAGAAAGTATAATCCTAAAAACGATTAATAATGATGTAGGAAGAGAAGGGATTATATTAAGAAAGAGATATGCAGGAGATAAAATTTACTATGATGTAGATATTGACGGAACTGTATTAAAAGCTAGTAGTAACAATAATTTATATGAAATAAATGAAAAGGTAGATGTATTTATAGAACAAAGAAAAATTCTATTCTTTCCTATTGAATTATAGAAAAAAACTATAACTGTAATCAAGTAAATAAGTATCAAATATATTTTAATTTTGTTATAATGAATTCGAATACTATAATAAAATAAGATTTTATATCAAAAAAGGGAATATTTTTAATATTTGGAGGGTAATTTTATGAAATTTAGTAAAAGATTTAAAGTTTTAGCTATTGGTTTAACTTTAGTATTAACATTAGGGAGTGTAGTTGGTTGTGATTCTAAAGAATCAGCAAAACCAAAAGAATCTTCTCAAAGTCAAGATAAGGCTAGTTATAAAGAAGCCACAGGAGAAGAGGCTGTAAAAATGATGAAGAAAAATAAAGAGTTATTGATATTAGATGTAAGAGGTGCAGACGACTATGCTAAAGGTCATATTATAAATGGTATAAATATATTAGTAGATGATTTAGAAGGTAAATTAAGTGATTTAGAAGGATATAAGGATAAAACTATATTAGCGTATTGTAACTCAGGTAAAAAAAGTGCAAAAGCTGCTGAAATATTAGTAAAAAATGGATTTAAAGATGTTTATAATGCAGAAGGTGTAAAAGATTTTGATTATGGATTAGTTAAATATAATGATATAACTGCGCCTGAAATGTTAAAGTTAATAAGCGAAAATAAAGATGCTATAGTGATAGATGCTAGAAAGGCAAAGGAATTTGAAACTGGACATTTAAAAGAAGCTATCAATATACCATTAGAAGACACAGAAAAGAAAATGGGAGAACTTGATAAAAATAAGGATATAATCTTATACTGTAGAACTGGAAATAGAAGTGGACAAGCAGCTAAAATACTTTCAGAGAATGGATTTACAAAAGTATATAATTCAATTGATGGTGTAGATGAATATGATTTTGATTTAGTTAAATAGATTAAAATAATAAAAGATTGCTTAGAAATCGGAGTACAAATTATGTCAAAGAAATTCAGAGAAGAAAAAGAATCTTATGCAAAAGGGCATATACATACAAGTGTTCATATAAATACTGATATTATAGAACCTCCTCCAACATGGATGCTTACTAATGATGATAATTTGGCCAAATTTGCTTTAGACTATGGATTTACAAAAGATGATACTGTGATAGTTTCAAGTAGTGCATCTATGGCTTCTTATAGAATTGCTATTATATTACGATATATAGGAGTAAGAGATGTAAGAGTTTTGAATGGCGGAATAAACTCATGGTTATCAGAAGGATATGAGTTGGAGTTAACTAGCAATCCAAAGAGTTCATGTACTACTTTTTGGGCAAATATACCAGCTAATCCACAACTAATTGTTAGTATACCAGAATTAAAGCAAAAGCTAAGAGATAAAAATAAATTTACGTTAGTGGACAATCGTTCTTGGGATGAACATATAGGTAAAATATCTGGATATAGCTATTATGATAAAAAAGGGCGTATACCAGGAGCCTTATATGGTTATGCAGGTAGTGACAGTGTATCACTAGAAGAGTACCGTAATATAGATAACACAATGAGAAATCAATATGAGATCTTGGAAATGTGGGATAAAGAAAATATAGATACTAATAAACAACTTGCATTTATGTGTGGCAGTGGATGGCGTGCTGCAGAGGTATTAACATATGCAAATGCTATGGGATTTGAAAATACTTCTCTCTATAGTGATGGATGGATGGGATGGAGTCTTGATGATTCAAATCCAATTGAAATAGGAGATTTAAAATAGAATTTTGTAAAAAATACAATATAATTGTTTAAAATGAAGGTATATTCAGTTTATTAAGTTGAATATACCTTTGTTATGTTTTAAAATATAAACATAGTTAGAATATGCTTATATAGATGTACACTTATTTAAACATATTATTAGCAATATAGAATTAGAAATTTATATATTATGAGGTGTGAAATATGATTAGTAAAGATGAAAAAGCAAGGTTAAAAGCTGAAGGTATATTAGCTCAAAGCCAAGAAGGGTATTTCTCAATAAGAATATTGAGTAGAGCTGGAAACTTTACAGCAGAACAACTTATCAACTTATCAAAGCTATCTGAAAAATATGGTAGAGGTTATTTAGGTGTTACTACTAGATTAGCTGTTGAAATACCATGGATAAAGTATGAAGATATAGATTTAATGAAGGAAGATTTAAAAGCTGTAGGGTTAAAGCATGGTGGTACGGGTAAAAAAGTAAGACCATTAGTCGCATGTAAGGGTACTGTATGCCAACATGGAATATATGATACACAAGAATTATGTGGAAAGTTACATGATTCATATTTTGGATATGATTTACCATCTAAAACTAAAATTACATTAGTTGGATGTCCAAATAACTGTGCAAAGGCGAATACTAATGATGTGGGTATAGTAGGTCAAGTATATGTAAAATTTAATGAAGAGAAATGTAAAAATTGTGGGTTGTGTACATCATCCTGTAGACAAAAAGCAGTTTATATGGAAGATAAGAAATTAGTGTGGAATAAAGAAGAATGTGTAAATTGTGGAAAGTGTGCTCAAGCATGTCCATTTGGAGCTATGGAAGTTGATAAAAAAGGACTAGCTGTTTATCTTGGTGGTAGAATGGGAAGAGGCTATAGATTTGGAGATAGACTTAGTAATTTGTATACAGAAGATAATATAGAAGAATTAGTGCAAGATGTATTTTATACATATAAACAATTAGCAAGTCCAGGAGAAAGAATAAGTAAAGTATTAGAGAGAATTGGAATTGAAGAGTTTGAAAAACATTTATTGAATATAAAATTACAAAATGCATAAAAATACATAATGATGAAGTATATCTCTCTTAAATTTGTTAATAATTCTGTTATAGAGAAAAACAAATTTAAGGGGGATTTTTATTATGAAGATAATAAAATTAGTTGTAAGTTTTTTTATGTTAATGGCTATAGGAATGACAATATCTTATGCGGATACAAGCATAAATACTAGATATAATAAACTAATTAGTGCTCTTGAAACTTCAGAAGCTGATTTTAAATATTATAATATGAAAATTAATTCTGTTATAAATTATAATTTATCAAATAAAGAATTACATAATATTTTTCTAGAAATAATTAACAATCTAAAGCTAGATGAAAAAGGAATAAATTGGAATGAAAAAGGGTATGGCGATAAAATACAATTATGTGCTACTATAAAAGATAGCGATAAAGAAATTTCTATAAAAGGAATAAATAAAAATAATAAAGAAAGCTACATAATAGTTGACATATTGGACAACAAAGTATATAAACATAAAGAGGATATTTATAGTAGTGTAGAAAATGTGTTAAATAAATATTCATCTCAAGTAGATGTATCTGCTTGTGTTGTTGGAGAATACACAAAAAGGTTACAAAACCACAAATATGATGATATTTTACAAAAAATATTATATAATATGAGTGCTAAGCAAATAGATAAAGTGAAAGACGTAAACTTTTTATCTATGACAGCATATAGTAAAGTATTAAATGATGATGATTTAGAATATTTAGGGGAAAAAATCAATTTAAATATAGGAATTAAATATAATGAGGACGATGGAAAAACACTCATATATATTGCCACACCAATTATAAAATTAGATTATTAATTATGAGGAGATCAGAAAATATGGCTAAGATAATAGTAAAAAAGAGTAATCCACTTAAAGGTAGTGTTAAAATAGATGGTGCAAAAAATGCAGTTTTACCAATAATAGCAGCAACTTTATTAGCGAACGGGAAATCAACTTTAAATGGAGTCCCAAATTTGAGAGATGTTCATGTTATATCAGATTTATTGAGACATGTAGGAGCAGAAGTTGAATATAAAGAAAATATACTTACTGTTGATGCAAGTAATATAAAAACTTGTGAAGCTCCATATGAGCTTGTAAGAAAGATGAGAGCTTCTTTTTTGGTTATGGGACCATTACTTGCTAGATTTAATAGTACAAAAATTTCTATGCCAGGAGGATGTGCTATAGGAACGAGACCTATAGATTTACATTTAAAAGGATTTAAAGCTTTAGGTGCAAAAATAGAAATGGACCATGGTTTTGTTGAAGCTGCAACAGAAAAATTAGTAGGAAATAAATTGTATTTAGATTTCCCATCTGTTGGAGCTACTGAAAATATAATGATGGCAGCTTCTTTAGCAGAAGGAACTACAATAATAGAAAATGCAGCAGAAGAACCAGAAATAGTTGACTTAGCTAATTTCTTAAATGAAATGGGAGCAGATGTTAAAGGTGCAGGTACTAACACTATAAAGATAAAAGGTGTTAAGGAGTTAAAAGGAGCAGAACATAATGTAATTCCAGACAGAATAGAAGCAGCAACTTATATGGTTGCAGCAGCTATGACAAAAGGTGACATAACAGTTGAAAATGTTTTAATGGAGCATTTAAAGCCAGTTGTAGCTAAATTAAGAGAAGCAGGTTGTGAAATTACAGAGATGGACAATTCTGTTAGAGTAGTAGGTCCAAAGGTATTAAAGCCAATAGACATAAAGACTTTACCACATCCAGGGTTTCCTACAGATGTGCAAGCTCAGTTTATGGCTATGCTTACTGTAGCTAATGGAACTGGTGTAGTTATAGAAACTGTTTTTGAAAATAGATTTATGCATGTTGCTGAATTCAATAGAATGGGTGCTAATATAAAAATAGATGGAAGAAGTGCGGTTGTTAATGGAGTAGATGAATTACATGGTGCAGCAGTAAATGCTACTGATTTAAGAGCAGGAGCAGCGCTTATTTTATGCGGTCTTATAGCAGAAGGAGAAACTCAAATAGGAGAAATATACCATATTCAAAGAGGTTATGTTGATATAGATAAAAAGATAACAGCATTAGGTGGTCAAATCAAAATAGTAGAAGATTAATAATTGGTTTAGATAAGTAAGTTATAAATTGATAGGGTTGTTCATATACTTAAATACAAGGTTTTAAAAGCTAAGGAGGAGAGTATATGAAGAACCCATTGGTTGTTTTGTTAGGATTTGTAACTTGCTCTGTGTTAGTCCCTTCATTGATAACTTTAGTTTCTTACAAAAATGTGGAACTAACTGAAAAACCAGAGAAAGTAGTATCTATAAACAAAACCATTAAAAAAAATGATATTAAAGATGAAAGTAAGAAAGAAGAGAAAAAGGTAGTAAACTATGAAACTGTAGACAAAAAAACACCAGTTATAAATGTCTATAATCACATATCAAGTAAAGTTGAAAAAATGGACATGGAAAACTATCTATGTGGAGTACTAGCTGGTGAAATGTCCTCGGATTTTGATATAGAGGCTTTAAAAGCCCAAGCTGTAGCAGCTAGAACGTATGTAGTATATAAGCAAGAACATGGGAAATCAAGTAAACATAAAAATGCAGTGGTATGTACTGATTACAAACACTGTCAAGAGTACAAGAGTTATGCTACTCTTAAAAAGTTGAATGGCGAAGAATGGATTAAAAATAAGTATTCTAAAATTCAAAACGCAGTTAAAGGTACTAAGGGGCAGATAATAACTTATAATGATAAGGCTATACTTCCTCTTTATTTCTCTACCTCTTCAGGGAAAACAGAGAATAGTGAAGAAGTATTTGCATCAAAATATCCTTATTTAAAATCTGTAGAAAGCCCATATGATAAGTATTCTCCAAAATTTGCATCAACACTTAAAATAAGCAATACAGATTTTGTCAAGAGTCTTAGAAAGTCTTATAGTAGTATTGTAATAGATGTGAATAATTTGAGTAAACAAGTTGCAATAACTAAAAGAAGCGATGGTGGAACTGTAGAAAAAATAAAATTAGGAAACAAAGAAGTAACAGGTAAAGATGTAAGAACTGTTTTTAACTTGAATTCTGCAAACTTTGATATAAAATTTGGAGAAGGATACATAGACTTTGTAGTAAAAGGATATGGTCATGGTGTTGGTATGAGCCAATGGGGAGCTGAAGGTATGGCAGAAGAAGGCTATAAATACTATGATATATTATCACATTACTATACTGATACAAAAATAAAAGATATATACTAATAATTGTATAAAATACCAAAAACACGTCAATAATCCAAATGTAGAAATATATTTGGAGGTGCGAAATGAAGAAAAAACTGTTAGAAAAAGATGGTTTTTATTTATCTTTATTTGTATGTGTTTGTTTATTAGCAGTAGGTGGAGTTTGGTTTACAAATAATAATGTAGATAAATTAGCTTCTAATAAAGGCATGATAGAAAAATCTAATAAAGATAGCGAAGAGGAAATACATTTAATTGAAAAAGATAAGAAAGATGCTATCCCTACTGCGACAGATTCAAAACAAAACTTAGAAAAAGCTAAGGCAAAAGAAGAAAATAAGTCAAGTACAACAAAATTAAATTACATTGGTGATAAGATAATAAGAGAGTATTCAGAAAAAGAACCTAGTTATTCTAAAACATTGGATGTTTGGGAAACTCATAAAGGTATAGATGTTAGTTGTACTAAAGGTAAAGAAATAAAATCTCTATTAAACGGAATGGTAGTAGATGTATTTGATGATGAAGAATATGGAAAATCAGTAAAAATAAAAAGCGACAATAATACTGTAGTAGTATATTCAAATCTAGATGAAAATGTTAGTGTTAAGAAGAATCAGAAAGTAACAGAAGGACAATCACTAGGTACTGTAGGAAGTACTTCTCAGATAGAAAGTGAAGAAGGTATACATGTGCATTTAGAAGCATATAATGGAGAAAAATCTATAGACCCAATGAGTCTAATTAAGTAAAAGCATAACAAGTTTAATCATATTTGGTTAAGCTTGTTATATTTTTTGGTGTTTTTACATATATATCATTAAAGCTATTATGTGAGGGGGGTAATCTTTGAGATCTCATATAGAGGAAAGAGCCATAGTGGTAGCAAAATATATACTTGAAAAAAACACTACAGTAAGACAAACAGCCAAGACATTTGGAGTAAGTAAAAGTACAATTCACAAGGATGTTACAGAAAGATTGAAGGAAATAAATCCATCCCTTGCCAAAGAAGTTAAAAGTGTGCTAGACAAAAATAAATCAGAGAGACATATTAGAGGGGGATTAGCAACGAAATTAAAGTATGAGAAGGAACATAAAAAAATGTAGGTTAAA
This sequence comes from Clostridioides sp. ZZV14-6153, assembly GCF_020657855.1. Taxonomy (NCBI): domain Bacteria; kingdom Bacillati; phylum Bacillota; class Clostridia; order Peptostreptococcales; family Peptostreptococcaceae; genus Clostridioides; species Clostridioides sp. ZZV14-6153. The sequence goes on from NZ_JAGWCZ010000005.1 coordinate 25,672, forward strand.
AACCTACTTTTTTTATTACATTAAATTATTATAAGAAATATATTAGATAATTATAAATAGTAAAAGAATAATACCCTCAAAACATTTATTTTCTCTTGATTAAAGCGAGATTTTTGTATATGCTTTATTATAGGAGTATTAATAAATAGGCTTATAATATAATCTAATATATAAATGAAGGAGTTGAAAAAATGGCTGGAGCTGATATAGGCATAGATTTAGGTACTGCAAATGTACTTGTTTATGTTAGTGGTAAGGGAATCGTTTTAGAAGAACCATCTGTTGTTGCAATAGACAACAGAACAGATTCTGTTTTAGCTGTAGGAGAAGAGGCTAAAAAAATGATAGGAAGAACACCAGGTAATATAGTTGCAATAAGACCTTTAAGAGATGGTGTAATTTCAGATTATGATGTAACTGAGAAGATGTTAAAATCTTTTATAGATAAGATAGTTGATAAAAAGGGATTTGGAAGATTTTTCATGCCTAGAATTATGGTATGTGTGCCAACAGGTGTTACAGAAGTAGAAAAGAGAGCAGTAGAGGATGCAACTAGACAAGCTGGGGCTAGAGAAGTATATATCATAGAAGAGCCAATAGCAGCAGCTATAGGAGCTGGTGTAGACATATCACAACCTAATGGTAATATGATTATAGATATTGGTGGAGGAACTGTAGATATAGCCGTAATATCACTAGGAGGAGCAGTTGTAAGTGAATCTATAAAAGTTGGTGGAGACCGATTTGATGATGCTATAGTTAAGTACATGAAAAAACAACATAATCTTCTTATTGGAGAAAGAACAGCAGAAAAAATTAAGTTTGAAATTGGCTCTGCATTTAAGAGAGAAGAAGAAAAGTATATGAAAATAACAGGAAGAAATCTGATTACAGGTCTTCCTAGTTCTATAACTATAAACTCAACAGAAATGTTAGAAGCCCTTAGAGAATGTGTTGAACAAATAGTTGTTGCAACTCATGCTGTTTTAGAAAAAACACCACCTGAATTAGCAGCAGATATAGGTGATGTTGGTATAATAATGACTGGCGGAGGCTCATTATTATATGGATTAGATAAAATAATAGAACAGAGAACAGGAATAACTGTTACAATAGCAGATGAACCACTATCTTGTGTTGCGAAAGGAACAGGGATTGCTTTGGGCTCAATAGATTTACTTGAAACAGGTGGGTCTTTCAAAAGAAAATAATTAGGAGAGTTTAAAATGTTAAATATAGATGAAATAAAAGAACTAATACCACATAGATATCCATTTTTATTAGTGGACAAGATTACAGAGTTAGAAGTTGGAAAAAGAGCTGTTGGTATAAAAAATGTAACAGTTAATGAACCATTTTTTCAAGGTCATTTTCCAAATTACCCATTGATGCCAGGCGTGTTGATAGTAGAAGCTCTAGCACAAGTGTGTGGAGTGGCAATGATGTCTTTGGAAGAAAATAAAGGGAAATTAGGTGTATTTGCTGGTATTGATAAAGTTAGAATCAAGAGAGAAGTAAGACCAGGAGATACATTGACTATGGAAGTTGAAATGACAACGCTTAGAAGAAATATAGCAAAAGCAGATGCTAAAGCTTATGTTGGTGAAGAACTTGTCTGTAAAGGTGAGTTAATGTTTGCTCTAGTAGAGAAATAAAATTTTTAAGAATGAAAACAGAAGAATAAATATCAAAATAAAAAGGTAGATAATTTGGAGTATTTATTAAATTAAATACTCTATAGTATCTACCCTTTTAATACAAAAAATTTTATCAGTTACCTTATAAGATTTAAGTAGATACCAATAGTGCTAAGGCTATTGTTTCAGCTAAGTCTAGTATAAAGCTAAGACGTATATTATTAAATGAAAGTCTGTTATTTTCATCAATTTTATCTACAATTCCTACTATAGAATAATTTCCTATTTGAGGTAGTTTTTTTCCCACACCTTTTCCAGGCAGGATAGGTCCTTCTCTAATCTGTATATTACCTATGTTACTCTGTGACCCCAAGCAAGCATCTATAGCCAAGAAGTTACCTTGCATATGTGTATTTTTTATAGTATCTAAAGACTCATATATATTTAAGGCGTGAATAGGGTTATCTAGTGTACCGTAAACGGGGTATTTAAATTTACTGTTTTTAAGTATTGTTCCAACTAAAGGGCCTAAAGTATCACCTATAGCCCTGTCTGTTCCTATGCAAACAACAATCGTATTTTCATTAATTATGGTTTTGAGAACTGAACTTAGCATCTGTATAACATCATCATCGCTGTAATTTACTTTAGCTAAATACAATAGGAACACCCCCTTCAAAAAAATATATGAATAAAAAACATTAAAAAGACCTAACTTTAAATTTCAGATAGAGATAATATTTTATTTGTCTCACAAAAAAAGTAATGGCAAAAATATGGCTAAAAATCTTGACAAAATTTTAAAAAAATAGTAAGCTAATAAGGTAAAATAAAACTTAAATCTTGATTACCTTATCAAGAGAGGCTGAGGGATAGGCCCTGTGAAGCCCAGCAACCACCCAAATGGGAAAAGGTGCTAATTCCTGCAAGACAAAAGTCTTGAAAGATGAGGTCAGTTAATTAGTATGCGATTACGATTATTAACCTCTTCTTATAAGGAGAGGTTTTTTATTTTGAGTAAAATTTCTAAGAATTGAAGATAAGGTAAAACCTATAATAAAAATTAAGAATGAATAAGGAGGAACAAAAATGGCAAGACATTTATTTACGTCAGAATCAGTTACAGAAGGACATCCTGATAAGATATGTGACCAAATATCAGATTCAATATTAGATGCATTGTTAGAAAAAGACCCACAATCTAGAGTAGCTTGTGAAACTACAGTAACAACAGGCTTAGTTTTAGTAGCTGGAGAAATAAGTACATCTGCTTATGTAGATATACCTAAATTAGTAAGAGAAACAGTAAAAGAAATTGGATATACAAGAGCAAAATATGGATTTGACTGTGACACTTGTGCAGTTATAACTTCTATAGATGAACAATCTGGAGATATAGCTATGGGAGTTGATGAAGGTCTAGAAAGTAAGACTGGAGAAGAAATAGAACAAGAAATAGAAAAAGTGGGAGCTGGAGACCAAGGTATAATGTTTGGATTTGCATGTAATGAAACTCCAGAATTAATGCCACTTCCAATATCATTAGCTCATAAATTATCAAGAAGACTTACAGAAGTTAGAAAGACAGGTTTAGTTGATTATTTAAGACCAGATGGAAAAACTCAAGTTACTGTTGAATATGAAGGAAATAAAGCTATAAGAGTACATACAGTTCTTATATCAGCTCAACACTGTGAAACAGTATCAAATGATAAGATAAGACAAGATTTAATTGAGCATGTTATAAAATCAGTTATACCAGCTGAATTACTTGATGAAGATACTAAAATTTATATAAACCCAACAGGAAGATTCGTTATAGGAGGACCTCAAGGAGATACAGGTCTTACAGGAAGAAAAATAATAATAGACACTTATGGTGGATATTCTAGACATGGTGGAGGAGCTTTTTCAGGAAAAGACCCTACAAAAGTTGATAGATCTGCTGCTTATGCTGCTAGATATGTGGCTAAAAATATTGTTGCAGCTGGACTTGCAGATAAATGTGAGATAGAACTTGCATATGCCATAGGTATAGCTAGACCATTATCTATATTTATAGATACTTTTGGGACAGGCAAAGTTTCAGAAGAAAAGCTTGTTGAACTAGTAAACAAACACTTTGATTTAAGACCAGGAGCAATAATAAGAGATTTAGATTTAAGAAAGCCTCTTTACAAAAAGGTTGCTGCTTATGGTCACTTTGGTAGAACGGATATAGATTTACCATGGGAAAGAACTGATAAAGTAGAACAATTAAGAAAAGACGCATTAGGTGAATAATGCTTAGATAAGGAGCTGCTAGAATGTAATTTTAAAATTACGTTTTAGCAGTTTTTTATTTTATGATTAAATATATTTAATAAATACTAATTTTCAATCATATAATAAAGAAACGTTATTTAGTGAGATTAATATATTTCATTATATAATATTGCATTAAATTAATACATATTAGGAGACATATGTTAAAAACTGGTTAAGATTTCGTTAAGTAATGTTAAATAATTCAAAAAATATTGAAAAGCATCAATAATACAACTAATATAGTCTTAATAAACTTACATTAAATTTTACTTATTAAAAAATTTATTTTATTTAGGAGGGAGTAGTGTGTATGTCGGGTAAAATGAACATCAAAATGGTTATAAGTTTTGCTGGAGCATATGTAGCGACTGTAATAGGTTCTGGATTTGCAACTGGTCAAGAGATATTACAATTCTTTACGTTTTATGGGTATGCTGGTATTATAGGAGGAATAATATCTATGGTATTATTCTCATGGTTTGGAGCAGAAGTTATAGAAAAAGGGAGAGAACTAAAGCTTAAAGAGCCAATAAAGATTTATCAAGTATATTGTGGAAAATATCTTGGTACATTTTTTGAATGGTTTGGACCATTGTTTTTGTTTGGTACATTAGTAATAATGATTGCAGGAGCAGGAGCTACATTGTCAGAGTATTATGGGCTAAATCCATATGTAGGTAGAATTGGCATGGCAATCGTTTCCCTAATAACTGTATCTCTAGGTTTGACAAGACTTTCAAAGATACTAGGTAATATAGGTCCTATAATAATAATATTTACACTTTTAGTGGGAGCAATTAGTTTATTTAGTAATATTGGTGCTTTATCAAATGCAGGAGCTATAGTTGATAGTCTAAACGTTAAAACTGCTACATCAAATGGATATTTCTCAGGTGTACTTTATACTTGCTATAATGTAATAATAGTAATAACATTCTTGACAGGAATGGGAGCTTCAGCAGTAAATAAGAAAGATGCTGTATGGGGAGGTATAATAGGTGGAGTAGCACTTATGGCAGCAGCTATAATGATGAATCTAGCACTACTTTCAGATGTAGGAAATATATACACAAAAGAAATACCAGCTCTTTATTTAGCTGACAAGATATCTCCAATTATAGGTATTTTATTCTCAGTAGTACTTTTATTAGGAATATATACTACAGCTGTACCATTATTATGGTCAGTAACTAATAGATTTGTGGAAGATGACCATCCTAAATTTAAAATAATAACAGTAGTAGTAAGCATATTAGCATGTATAGGAGGATTATTACCATTTGATAAACTTGTAGGGACATTATATCCATACACAGGTTATATGGGAATTTTAATTTTACTATGTATGCTTTATCGAAGAATTACCAAAACTGAAGGATATGAGGAAAATAAATCTGAAGTAAATTAATATCAAAATAAATTTGTGAAATTTAATCTATGTTTTAGAAGCAAGATGGTTGAAATAAAATAATTATTTATATATGGTGCCTTTATTTTAAGGTACCATATTTTTAAGATGCAGATTTTTTTTGTTTCTGATAAAATGTATAATAGTTGGAAATTAAGTTAAGTATAAAAATATAGAAAAATTTTCTGATAGAATCCTATCATAGAACTTAATATATTTAAGTATACTAACATGCAAACGGAACAATTATTAGTATTTTTAGGAGATAAAAATGGAAAAATTAGAAGGAATGATAAGTGAAATAGTCTTTAAAAATGAAGATAATGGCTATACAATAGCTCATCTGGTAAATGAAAATGATGAAATTGTTGTTGTAGGATGTATGCCTACCTTAGCAATGGGAGAGAGTATAGAAGTTGAAGGTAAATGGGTAAACCACAAAATTTATGGAACTCAATTTGAAGTGAATAGTTTTATGCCAGTGAAACCATCATCTTTAGAAGGAATTTATGTTTACTTATCTTCTGGTATGATACATGGAATTGGCGAAAAAATGGCTAAGAGAATAATTGATAAGTTTGGTGTTGATACACTAGATGTAATACAAAATTACCCAGAAAAATTACAAGAAGTAGAGGGTATAGGCAGTAAAAAGGTAAAGCAAATAGTAAAGAGTTATGAAGAAGATAGAGAATTAAGAAACATAATAATAGAACTATCTCCTTTTGGAATAACACCCAATTATTGTTTAAAAATATATAAAAAATATAAAAGTAGTGCAATAGAAATTATAAATAAAAATCCATATCAGCTTGCTGAAGACATAAGAGGAATAGGGTTTAAAGTAGCTGATAGTATAGCTAATAAAATTGGCATAGATAAAAATTCTAAAGATAGAGTATGCCAAGGAATATTATATACCTTAAATAAATCCCTAAGTAATGGACATACATATTTACCAGAACATATTCTAATACAAGATTCGGAAAAATTGTTGGAGTTAAGTGGAGACATAGTAAAAGAATGTGTAATGATGTTGGTATATAATCAAAAAATACATATAGAAAAAGTGAATAATGAAAATCTCATATATCTTATGCCATACTACCTATCTGAAAATGGAGTATGTAGTCAAATAGTCAAATTGTCGCAGTATGAATTTGAAGATTTGAATATAGATATAGAAAATGAAATTAAAATTTTAGAAGATGATAAGAAAATTAAGTTAGCAGAGAAGCAAGTTTTAGCAGTTAAAGAATCTATGAACAGTGGAGTATTAATTATAACTGGTGGTCCAGGTACTGGAAAGACTACTACTATTAATGCAATTATAGATATATTTGAAAATAATGGTAAAAGCGTAACTTTAGCTGCTCCAACGGGAAGAGCAGCTAAGAGAATGAGTGAAACTTCTAATAAAGAAGCAAAGACTATACATAGATTATTAGAAATGGGATTTTCAACAGATGATGATTTAACATTTTTTAAAGATGAAGAAGATCCGATAAACTCAGATGTAATAATAGTCGATGAAGTATCAATGGTAGATATTATCTTAATGTATAATTTACTTAGAGCAATAAAATTAGGAACAAGAGTAATATTAGTTGGGGATAGTGACCAATTACCTTCTGTAGGTGCGGGTAATGTACTTAAGGACATGATAGACTCAAATATTATAAATGTGGTCAAATTAAATGAAATATTTAGACAAGCTCAAGAAAGTATGATAATTGTGAATGCGCATAAGATAAATAATGGCGAACCACTTCATTTAAATACAAAGGGAAAAGACTTCTTTTTTATAAGAAAATCAACGAATGAAGAGATATTGAATGAAATAATAGGTTTGGTAAATGAAAGACTACCTAAATTTTATAATGTTGATAAACTAAAAGATATACAGGTTTTATCTTCAATGAGAAAAGGAGAGCTAGGAGTTACCAATCTGAATATAGAGTTACAAAAGTATCTTAACAAAAAGGAGAAGTTTAAAGTAGAAGAAAGTTTTTCTAAAAGGTTGTTTAGAGTTGGTGACAAGGTAATGCAAGTAAAAAATAATTATACAAAAAAATGGGAGACAGAAGACCAAAAGGAAAGTGGGGAAGGTATATATAATGGAGATATAGGCTATGTATATTATATAGATAAAGATAAGAAAACTATTTACGTGCTATTTGACCAAACTAAAATTGTATCATATTTATATGATGAGTTAGATGAGATTGACCATAGTTTTTGTACAACTATACATAAAAGTCAAGGAAGTGAATTTCCAGTTGTAGTGATACCAATAACTTGGGCTCCTCCTATGTTATTAAGCCGTAATTTATTATATACAGCAGTGACAAGAGCAAAAAAATTAGTTGTGTTAGTTGGAGATGTGAAATATTTGGAATATATGATAAAAAATAATAGAGTAAATCAAAGATATTCAAACTTAGGATATAAGCTAAATAAATTCAAACAAGAAGGGCTGTTGATAGAGTAAATATGAAAATATGCAATGATAATTTTATTAAGAGTCTTAGAAATCTGATTAATAAATGTCTGGATTTTATTTATCCTGAAAATATAAATTGCATAATTTGTGATAAATCAATAAAAAAAACTAATACCTATTCAGTCTGTAAAAGTTGTTTTGATGAAATGAATTTTATACTAAATGGGTGCATAAAATGTGGAAAGCCAATCATACATCATTCGCTTGAAAAAGAATTTATTGAAGGATGTAGCTATTGTTTTGATAAAAGTTTTTATTTTGATAAGTCAATCTCCTGTATTGAATACAATGATATAACTAAAAAAATAATATTAGGATTAAAGTACAATCAAAAAACATTTATGGCTAAATACATAGCTCAAATAATGAAAGAAAAGTTGGATTTAGAAAATGTGAAATTTGATTATATATTATTTGTTCCACTTCATAGGAAAAGACTTAATAAAAGAGGATTTAATCAAGCACGAAAAATAGCTTTGAGTTTGAGTAAAATAATCAATGTTCCAATATTAGATTGTATATCTAGAGAAAAAAATACAAGGATGCTCTATAAGTTAAGTAAACAAGAGCGAAAAAAGGAATTAAAAAATGTATTTGCTGTTAACGAAAATATTAAATTAATAAATAATAAAAATGTACTTTTGATAGATGATATATTTACAACTGGCTTGACAACAAATGAAATATCTAAGATTTTAAAGTTATCTGGTGTTAATAAGGTTTTTGTAATGACTTTGCTTACAAGAGCAAATGACAACTATGTTATGGAATAATCTTATATATTGACAATTTTACTTTAAAATATTAAAATGAATAAGTGATATTTAGGTCTGTGGTTGAAAGTCCAAGCCAGTCGCAGGCAAAAGGATCCACGTAAGTTAACACTAAAAGTTGAGTTAATGAGCATGGTGCGGCTTAGAAGTAAGACCTACCGATAATAAAATCGAGAGAGAGTAGTAGTGCGGCGAACCCAAGCGAACCCTCCAGTAGGCGAGTGTGGGGTCAAAGACCAGGTCAGCTAAATATCATATTAAAAGAGAGCTAACATAATGTTTTTATGTGTAGCTCTTTTTTATATATAATAAATTTAGAATGAGTCATAAAGAGGTGATATATATGAACAAAAGACAAGAGAACTTGTTGACAGTATTGCTATTAAAAGAAGAATTTATAAATATCAATGAGATTGCTAACGATTTTGAGTGCTCAGAGAGAACAATAAGAAATGATTGTAAGTACATTGATGAATGGTTATCTACTTTTTGTAGTGCTTATATTAAAAGAAAGCCTAACATAGGGATTAAGTTTAGTGGAGATGATACGGATAAAATAGTAGTAAATCAGAAGTTAAGAGGTGAAGTTAAAAGAGTAAATAGTGAACTTCATAAACAAGTTGAGATATTGAATCTATTACTTTGCAATAATAAGAAAATTACCTTAAATGATTTATCCAATAAATTGTATATAAATAAAAATATTGTTAGAGAAGAAATAAATAAATTATCAGTAGAATTAAGTAATTATAATTTAAAAATTTCAACTAAAACAGGTAGTGGTATATGTATTGAGGGAAATGAGAAAGACATAAGGATAATGTTAGTGGCGTTCTTATTTAAATATATAGATAAATACAGACTAAACATGGATGAAATAGAATATTTCCATATGGTAGACATAATAGTTGTCAAAAATATAATGTCTATGATAGAAGATAAAATGGATATAAGACTTACAGATGTCTCATTCAGGCAATTGATGTTATTTTTACTTATAAATATCATACGAATAAGGTTAGGGAATTCTTTTGAAATATTAAATACTAAAAAAGAACTAAAATTAGAAATTCTTATATTAGATATAGAAAATGAGTTGAAATCCAGTCTGTCTATAGTGTTAAACCATGAAGAAAAATTATTTATAGAGTCACTAATACTTGGTATGAATAAACAAATAAATAGTAAAGATACTAAAAAATCACTATACCTTAATGAAGAATTATCAGAGTACACAAAAAGAATTATAAATCTAGTATCAGAAGAATCAGGTATAAACTTTAATAATGATATATTGCTTTATGACCAATTAATATGTCACTTAAATGTTACAATGCACCAAATGCAAAGTAATGTTTATTTGGAAAATCCACTTTTAGATAATATAAAAAATAAATTTTGTTTTTTATTTACAGTAATTTCAAATTCAATAGGAATTGAGCAAAAAGAAAAACAAATAACTGAAGATGAAATAGGCTATCTTACTCTTCACTTTCAAACATCTTTAGAAAGAAAAAGTAATAAGAGAGAATCAACTAAAAAAGCAAGTATCGTATGCCCATTTAGCTTTGGAGTAAGTATGTTACTAAAAGTAAAGATAGAAAAGAGATTTAATAATATAGAAATAGTTGAAACACTAAGGGAAGAAGATTTAAGAAGAGATAACTTCAATAAAATGATAGATTTTATAATTGCATTTCAAGAATATGAAAATGTACAAAAGCCAATTTTTATAACAACACCACTATTTACTGATGAAGATGAAAATAAACTCAAAGAATTTACCAACAAAATAAAAGAAAAAGATACATCATATAAACTTATGAATAGATTAATGATGTCTGATTATTTAATAAGAGAGCTAGAACATAATGATATTTATGAGGCTATAGCATACTTAACTAATTTATTAATCGAAAAGCATTATGCAGATAAGGAGTATTTAAATTCTATTATAGAAAGAGAAAAGGCATATCCAACTAATGTCGGGAAAGGAATATTGTTTCCTCATGGAGATATGAAATATATAAAACAATCTGTCCTATGTTTTGCAAGATTGAAAACACCAATAAAAATTAGAAATGGAAAATACATAAAGATTATACTTTTGTTAGCTTATAAAAAAGATGATGATAGAAAAGTATTTAGAGAATTATTCAAAGAAATATCTAAATTGACAGAAGATGAAAATATGCTTGATGTGCTAAGTAAATGTGATATTAAAAATATAAAAAATATTCTTATATAAATTTATATCAAAATGTGAATAAGCACAAAATTTTCCATGTAATGGAAAAATTTGTGCATGTTTTTTTGTTTTTATAAGATATTATATATCTATCAGATAGAAATCAGTTAAAAGTAGACAAGTAATTTAGGAGGAAGAAATGGAAGAAATAGTATTAAAGATTATAATTCATGCTGGAAATGCAAAATCTATGCTTTACGAAGCTCTTGATTGTGCAAAGGAAAACGATTTTGAAAAGGCTGATGAATTAATCGAAAGTGCAAATGAAGAAATATTAAAAGCACATAAAGTACAAACAGAACTTATACAAAAGGAAGCAGGAGGAAATAAGTCAGATATATCTATCTTACTAATTCACTCTCAAGACCATTTAATGACTTGTATGAGTGAAAGAAACCTTATAAAAGAAATGATAGTGCTAAGAAAAGAAATTCAAAAACTAAAATAAAAAGTAGTTAAGGGGGATTTAAGATAATGAAGAGAAAAGTATATTTATTTTGTAGTTTTGGGATGTCAACAAGCTTACTTGCAGGAAAGATGCAGAAAGTAGCAGATGAACACAATTTACCAATAGAAGTAGAAGCATTTCCAATAGCAGAAATTGATAAGATAGTTGCAGAAAAGAATCCAGATTGTATATTGTTAGGGCCTCAAGTTAAATACATGCTAAAGGAGTTAAAGCCAAAGTTTGAAGCTCAAGGAAAACCTGTGGATATAATAAACGAAACTGATTATGGAACTATGAATGGAGAAAAAGTACTAAAGCTTGCTATAAAATTAATAAAATCTAAACAAGCTTAAAGGCTTAAAATATAGTAAAAAGATACTGAGAAATGAGGGTGGATAGATGAATAAATTGGAAAGAATACTTATGCCATTGGCTGAAAAAATAGGTAAAAATAAATTATTAATTGCAATTAGAGATGGTTTTTTAGTATCATCACCATTATTGATAATAGGGTCGTTATTTTTATTAGTAGCAAACTTCCCAATAAAAGGATGGGACGAATTCGTAGGTCAAATTTTTGGTCCAGATTGGGCAGTAAAATTACAACAACCAACTATAGCGACCTTTGAAGTAATGACTTTACTTGCAGTTTTAGGAATTGGTTACTCTTATGCTAAACAAATAGATGTAGACCCAATTGCATCAGCAGCAGTTGCAATAGTCGCTTTTTTTATAGTGACACCATTTGTAATACCATATACACCAGAAGGAACAAAGGCAGTCTATATGGTAACAGGTATCCCATTAGGTTGGATGGGTTCTAAGGGAATGTTTGTAGGAATGATAACCGCAATAACATCTGTTAAATTATTTGCAGTAGTTGTCAAAAAAGGGTGGACATTGAAGATGCCAGATGGAGTTCCTCCAACTGTTTCAAAATCATTTGCTGCATTAATACCAAGTGCAATAGTTATGATAGTTTTCTTTTTAGTTAAGATTGCTTTTGAAGCTACACCATATGGAAGTATACATGAATTTATATTTAAGTTTTTACAAATGCCATTATTAAAATTAGGAAATAGTTTAGGTGCTATGGCAATAGCTTATATATTCTTACATTTATTCTGGTTCTTTGGAATAAATGGTAGTAGTGTTGTTGGAGCTGTCTATAATCCAATATTAAAAATTTTATCAGCTGAAAATTTAGCTGCTTTTCAAGCTGGTTCAAAAATACCAAACATAATAACTGGTCAATTCCAGGATATGTTTGCAACATTTGGTGGAGCAGGTAGTACACTATCCTTAATTATAGCTATGTTACTTATATGCAAAAGTAAACGTATAAAATCAATGGGTAAATTATCAATTCTACCAGGGATATTTGGAATAAATGAGCCATTAATATTTGGTCTACCAATAATGCTTAACCCAATATTATTGATACCATTTGCAATAGTTCCAACAATAAACATAATAATAGCTTATTTCTGTATGTCAGCAGGATTAGTACCACTTACAAATGGAGTTCAATTGCCATGGACAACTCCAATTATATTCTCTGGATTTCTAACAACAGGATGGCAAGGTGCCTTACTACAAATAATACTTCTTGTACTAGGAATATTTATGTACATGCCATTTATAAAAATGTTAGATAAACAATATTTAAAAGAAGAAAAAACAAATGTTGAAGAGGAAGATGATGATATATCTTTTGATGATTTAGTATTATAGGAGGAAAATTATGAAGAAAATAGTTATGATATTGGATCAAATACAAGCAGGTGCAGGTGGGAAAGAAAAAAGCAATATACCTCCTGCTGGAAAATCAAGCCCATTAGGTCCAGGTATAATGATGGAACCATTTTTAAAAGAATCTAAAGTGATAGCGACACTTTTTTGTGGGGATGAATTTTTTATAAACAATGAAGAAGAAGTGACAAATAAGATGATAGCTATGGTTAAAAAGTTAAATCCTGATGTAGTTATTTGTGGACCGAGTTTTAACTATGAAAATTTTTCTAAGATGTCAGCAATATTATCTAAAAGTATAAACAATAAAACGGATATACCAGCTTTTGCGGCTATGTCAGAAGAAAATACAGATATAATAAACGAATACAAAAATGATATATGTATAGTTAAGACACCTAAAAAAGGTGGAATTGGTCTTAACGATTCACTAAACAATATATGTAAATTAGCAAAATCAATAGCAAATAAAGAAGATATAACTTCAATGAGAGAAGAATTTTGTTATTAATTAATACTTCACCAATTGTCAAGTTTAAGTACCATACTATATTATGATTAAAGTATATGGATAGAGTTTATATAATTAAGGAGGGATTTTCTGATATGTGGGGAATGATAGCAACATGGAGAATGGCCATAGAAGGAATCACTGAAGCATCAGAACATTTAGAAAAAGGAATGGAAGCAGGAGATGCTGTAGAACTTGCTGTAAGAAAAGTTGAAGATTATCCATTCTATAAATCGGTTGGATATGGAGGACTTCCAAATGAAAACTGTGAAGTAGAACTTGATGCTGCATTTATGGATGGAAACACACTAGATATAGGAGCAGTTGCAGGTATAAGAGATTATTCTAATCCTGTCAGTATAGCTAGAAAATTAAGTTATGAGAAAGTGAATAATTTCTTAGTTGGAATAGGAGCTGAAGAGTATGCTCATAAAAATGGATTTGAAAGAAAAAATATGTTAACAGATAGAGCTAAGCTACATTATAAGAAGAGAAAAAAAGAAACTTTAGATAAAGGATTAAGCCCATATGCTGGTCATGATACTGTTGGGATGATATCTTTAGATAAAAATGGAAAGATGTGTGCAGCAACCTCAACAAGTGGTCTATTTATGAAGAAAAGAGGTAGAATAGGAGATTCTGCACTATCTGGTTCGGGGTTCTTCGTTGATAGTAGCATAGGAGGGGCTACAGCTACTGGTCTTGGAGAAGATTTGATGAAAGGATGTATATCATATGAGATAGTTAGACTTATGAAAGAAGGAAAACATCCACAAGAGGCATGTGATATAGCAGTAAATGAGTTAGATGAACAGCTTATCAAAAGACGAGGAAAAGCTGGAGATTTATCATTAGTTGCTATGAATAATAAAGGAGAGTGGGGAGTAGCTACAAATATAGCTGACTTTACATTTTCAGTAGCTACTAAAGCAGAAGCTCCTACAGTATATATATCAAATAGAATAGATGGTAAAACTATACATAAGGTTGTGTCAAACGAGTGGATGGAAGCATATGAAGCTAGGATAAAGGCACCAATAGAAGTGAGTGAATAAAGTTTGTATTTATACAGTAAAGTAGAGTTCTTTAATATTTAAAAGGAGATTTTTATGAATATCATAAACAATAAAGTAGATGAGATAAAAGAAGATTTATTAAGTGATATTGTAGATATTGTAAAAATACCTAGCGTTGAAGGGGAGCCAGAAAATGGCTTCCCTTTTGGCGAAAAGGTAGGAAAAGCACTTAATAAAGCACTAGAAATTTCAAGAAAATTAGGATTTAAAGTTAGAAACTTAGACAATTATATTGGTTATGCAGAATATGGAGATAGTAAAGATTATATCTGTGTAATTGGCCATGTAGATGTAGTACATGAAGGTAAAAATTGGATATATCAACCTTATGGAGGAGAGATATATAATGGAAGAATCTATGGTAGAGGGGTATTAGATAATAAAGGGCCTATAATGTGTTCTTTATATGGACTATATGTTATTAAAGAATTAAGTTTAAAGTTAGATAAAAAAGTTAGGATAATTTTTGGTACAAATGAAGAAAGTGGATTTAAAGATATACCATATTATTTAAAAAAAGAAAAACCTCCTATAATGGGGTTCACACCAGATTGCAAATATCCTGTTGTATATGGTGAAAAAGGTATGGCGAAAATTATAATCAAAAATAACTGTAACTATAAGGAAGACATATTTTTAAGCTTTATAGAAAACATGTCTGAAAAAGTGATTGTTACAAATCAAGAGTTACATAAAGAGAATAGTTACATAATGCTGGAGATAAAAGTAAAATATGACTTTAGTTATAAACTAGAAGATGTATTATATGAAATAAAATCTAATTTTCCTAATGGTACAGAGATAGAAGTAATTTCTAATTTTAATCCTGTATATTTTGATAAGGATAGTAAGCTTGTTAAAAAACTTCAAATAGCTTATGAAAGAGTAACATCATTAGATGGTACTCCAGTAACAACTAATGGAGGTACATATGCAAAAGTAATGCCAAATATAGTTCCATTTGGACCTTCGTTTCCAGGACAAAAAGGAATAGCACATAATCACGACGAATACATGGATATAGATGATATAATTTTAAATGCAAAGATATTTGCAAATGCAATATATGAATTAGCAAAGGAGTAGTTATGTTAGAGATAATAGGAATGACAGTAGAAGACGCTAAGATTATAGAAGATTGTGGCGCAGATAGAATAGAATTAGTTAGTGCTTTAACTGAAGGAGGACTGACACCAAGCTTTGGCCTTATAGAAAGTGTTGTTAACAGTGTAAAGATACCTGTGAATGTAATGATAAGACCTCATGCCAAAAGTTTTGTGTATAGTAAAGAAGATATAAGTATAATGTTAAAAGATATAAATATAGTCAAAGAGATTGGAGCTAATGGAGTTGTATTTGGAATGCTAGATAAGAATGATAATATAGACGAAGAAAATTTAGATTTTTTGTTGCAATACTGCGATAATCTTGATGTTACATTTCATAGAGCAATAGATGAATCAAATACAATAGAAAGTGTTAATATTCTAAAGAATTATGACAGAATTACAAATATACTAACATCAGGGGGCAAGGGAAATATAAAAGATAATATAAAAATTATAAAAGATATGATGCTTAACTCTAATAATATAAAAATTCTTTTAGGTGGAGGTCTTGATTTTAATAATATAGTTGAAATAAAGGGAGTAACTAAGGCAAATAATTTTCATTTTGGTACAGCTGTTAGAATAGATAAGAGTCCATTTGAAGATATAGACAGACAAAAGCTTAAACAATTAGTAGATATAATTTCGAAATAATATAAACATATATGATTTATACAACTTATTAGATTAAATAAAGAGTGTTAGTCAATTGTAGTTTGGGTATATGAATATTGATTAAGAAATTATTGTTATGATGCTTTACTACTTTTAGGTAATCTTGAAGCTAAACTAAATAGTGAAAGAAAAAATGAAATATGGAGGTCTTAGAAGGTGGATAACTATGAAAAATTTATAAAAGTTAAGTGGCATAGAATACATATAATTTCCTAAAATTACCACTTTATGACATGAATTCACATATTAATAAACAATTATTGGAGATATTTGTGGATAGAAAGGGCAATAAAAATAGCTTTAAATACACAGGAACAAGAGTTATTAACAGTTTTATCCACATTATCCACAGGGTATTGTTATAATATTAATCCACATAAGCATTAAGGTGATTAAAAATGAAAAATAATTCTATCAATTGAATAGAAAAAATCACAAAAGTTAATAATAAAAGAAGGATTATGAGAGTTCGTGTAGAATATATTATTAAAGTATAAATTTTCTTATACTGGCATAATTGAAGGGAGATGTACTTATGAACATAATTATATCTGGAAAACAAATCGAATTGACTGATGCAATAAAAAATAAAATTGAAAGCAAATTAAGTAAGTTAGATAATTACATTCATCCAGACACTGATGTAAAGGTTACAGTAAGTGCTAGAAAAACAAGACAAAAAATAGAAGTAACAATAGCTACTGTAAATGGTCCTATAATTAGAGCAGAAGATATGCAGGAAAATTTATACACAGCTATAGATGTTGTATATGATAAATTAAGTAGACAATTAAAAAAATATAAAAAGAGACTACAAGATAAGCATCAAGACAATAAGAGTATAAGATTCCAAGATGCAGAGATAAATCTAGCAGATGAACAAGAAGATTACGAAGATGAAAATCAAGATATAGTAATTCAAAGACGTAAGAAGTTTAGTGTTAAGCCAATGAGCGAAGAAGAAGCTGTATTACAAATGGAATTAGTAGGACATGATTTCTATATGTTCAAGAATATAGATTCAGATGAAATAGCCGTAGTTTATAAACGTCATAATGGCGGATATGGTATAATAGAACATGAATAAAGCAATTTAGATTTAATCATATTAGCTATCGATAAATTATTTATCGATAGCTTTTTAAATTAATATTAAAAGTATAGTTTTTATGGTAAAATGAATAATAGTACAATAAAGAACGAGGAGAGATGTAAAATATGAGCTTTATGGATAGTTTATTCAACATGGCAGATAAAAAAGAATTGAAAAAGTTCAGTAAGACTGTTGATATAATAGATTCATTAGAACCTAAATTTGAATCTATGGCAGACTCGGAACTTAAAAATATGACAAATACATTTAAAGAAAGATTAGAAAATGGAGAAAGTATAGATGATATACTTCCAGAAGCATTTGCAGTAGTCAGAGAGACTTCTAAAAGAGTATTAGGTCTTAGACACTACAGAGTTCAAATGATTGGAGGTATAGTATTACATCAAGGAAGAATAGCTGAGATGAAAACAGGTGAAGGTAAAACTTTGGTTGCAACTGCTCCTGTTTATTTGAATGCTCTTACTGGAAAAGGTGTACATGTTGTAACAGTAAATGACTACCTTGCAAAACGTGATAGAGACCAAATGGCAAAAGTTTATGCGTTTTTAGGAATGAGTGTAGGTGTTATTGTACATGGTCAAAATCCAAAAGTTAGAAAAGAACAATATGATTGTGATATAACTTATGGTACAAATAATGAATACGGATTTGACTACTTAAAAGACAATATGGTAATACACAAAGAGCAAAGAGTTCAAAGAGGATTAAATTATGCGATAGTGGATGAGGTCGACTCTATACTTATAGATGAAGCTAGAACACCACTTATTATATCTGGTCCTGGAGATAAATCAACTCACTTATATTCAGATGCAAATACATTTGTGTTAACTTTAAAACCAGATGACTATGAATTAGAAGAAAAAGATAAGGCTGTATCTCTAACAGCATCAGGTATACAAAAAGCAGAGGTATATTTTAATGTTGATAATATAACAGATATATCTCATACAGAGTTATACCACCATATAAATCAGGCTCTAAGAGCACATGTAATAATGAAAAAAGATGTTGATTATGTTGCTAAAGATGGAGAAATAGTAATAGTTGATGAGTTTACTGGTAGACTTATGTTTGGTAGAAGATATTCAGAAGGCTTACATCAAGCAATAGAAGCAAAAGAAGGTCTTAAAATACAGAGAGAATCTAAAACACTAGCTACTGTAACATTCCAAAATTACTTTAGAATGTATAAAAAACTTTCAGGTATGACTGGTACAGCAAAAACAGAAGAAGAAGAGTTTAAAGCAATATATAAAATGGATGTTTTCCAAGTGCCTACTAATAAGCTTATGGTAAGAGAAGATTTACCAGATTGTGTATATAAAAGTGAGATAGGTAAATTTAACGCTGTAGCTGAAGAAATAATTGAAAGACACAAAGTTAATCAACCAATACTTGTAGGTACAGTTTCGATAGAAAAGTCAGAACTACTATCACAAATATTAAAGAAAAAAGGTATTAAACATGAAGTGTTAAACGCTAAACACCATGATAAAGAAGCAGAAATAATAGCACAAGCAGGTAGACTTGGAGCTGTTACAATAGCTACTAACATGGCTGGTCGTGGTACTGATATAGTTTTAGGTGGGAATCCAGATTTCTTAACTAAGAGAGAAATGAGAAGAAATGGATTTAAAGAAGATGTAGTAAATAGAGTTGATACTCCAATAGAAGGAATACCTGTGGCAGGAAATGAAATTTTATTTGAAGCTAGAGCAGAGTACGAAAGATTATATAAACAATTTAAGCAACAAACAGAAGAAGAACAAAAACAAGTGATAGAAGCAGGTGGACTTGCTATAATTGGTACAGAAAGACATGAATCTCGAAGAATAGATAACCAGTTAAGAGGTCGTGCTGGTCGTCAAGGTGACCCAGGTAGCTCAAGATTTTATATAGGGCTTGATGATGACCTTATGAGATTGTTTGGAAGTGATAGAATATCTGGAATCGTAAATAAAATAGGTCTTGAAGAAGACATGCCTATAGAACATAGAATATTATCTAAATCTATTGAAGGTGCACAAAAGAAAGTCGAAGGTAAAAACTTTGGAATAAGAAAACATGTACTTCAATATGATGATGTTATGAATAAGCAAAGAGAAATAATATATGCAGAGAGAAAACGTGTATTAGAAGGTGAAGATTTACAAGAGCAAGTACAGTCAATGACTCATTCTATAATAGAAGAATCAGTGACTCTTTATACAAAAGATAAAGGATTTGATGAAGACGGATTTAAGGAACATATGTATAATCTGTTCTTACCAAAAGGTAGTATAGAAATCCCAGAGATAGAAAAGCTTAATCCAGTTGAAATAACAGAAAAAGTTTATGAAATAGCTATGAAGATATATACTGCAAAAGAAGAACAAATAGGTTATGAAAGAATGAGAGAAGTTGAGAGAGTTATCTTACTTCAAGCTGTTGATAATCATTGGATAGACCATATAGATGCAATGGATCAATTACGTCAAGGTATAGGGCTTCGTGCTGTAGGTCAACAAGACCCAGTTATTGCTTATAAAATGGAAGGTTTTGATATGTTTGATGAGATGAATAAACATATCAAAGAAGATACTGTAAGATATTTATTTAATATAACAATAGAGGCTCCAGTGGAAAGAAAAGCAGTTGTAGATGTTGAAAATCTAACTTCTCCATCAGATGGAACTCTTCCAACAAGTAAAACTATTAAAAAAGATGAAAAGGTTGGAAGAAATGATTTATGTCCTTGTGGAAGTGGCAAGAAATATAAAAACTGTTGTGGAAGATAGTCTTGGAGGATTAAATGTTAAGGATACAAGAGTATAGACATAGTGTGGAGCAAATAGCTTCAAATTTAGAAGAATTGAGGGTTTCTCTTTGACGTAGCTTCATTGATGGAAAAGATAAAAATTAATGAAGAGAAGATAAACAAACAAGATTTTTGGAATGATAATGAAGTAGCACAAAAAGTACTTCAAGAAAATAAAGCTTTAAAAGAAACTCTAGATGAATATGAAAGTCTAAACAACTTATTAGAAGATATAGAAGTATTAATTGAAATAGGTCTAGAAGAAGAGGATGATTCTGTTGAAAAGGATATAGAAAAGTCTATAGAATCAATAGAAGAAAAATTATCTGAGATGAAAATAAAAACTCTTCTAAATGGTGAGTATGATAAAAATAATGCTATATTATCTATAAATGCTGGAACTGGAGGTCTAGACGCTCAAGATTGGGCTCAGATGCTTCTAAGAATGTATATAAGATGGGCAGAAGGTAAGGGTTATAGAGTTAAGCTTTTAGATATAATATCAGACCCTGAAGCGGGAATAAAGACAGCTACAATTCTTGTAGAGGGAACCAACACTTATGGATATTTAAAAAGTGAAAAAGGGGTTCATAGATTGGTAAGAATATCTCCATTTGACCCATCAGGAAAGAGACATACTTCATTTGCTTCTATAGATGTAACACCAGAGTTAGATGAAAATATAGAAGTGGAAATTAATCCATCAGATTTAAAGATAGACACATATAGAGCGTCTGGTGCTGGAGGACAGCATGTAAATACAACTGACTCAGCCGTTAGAATAACACATATTCCTACTGGTGTAGTGGTTCAGTGTCAAAATGAAAGGTCTCAACATTTAAATAAAGATAGAGCTATGAGACTTTTGATGGCAAAATTGATAGAGTTAAAAGAATTAGAGCAAAAGGAAAAAATAGAAGATATACAAGGCAAATACTCACAAATAACGTGGGGTAGCCAAATTAGGTCATATGTTTTCCAACCATATAAGTTAGTCAAAGACCATAGGACAAATGCTGAGTTTGGAAATGTAGATAGTGTGATGAATGGAAATATAGACTTGTTTATCAATGAATACTTAAAAATGAATAAGACAGTTTAATAAATAATGCACAGTAATTAAGATAGATATATAAGAAGGTTAGTGCTTACTATGCACTTTACAGCACTTAGGCTGAGGACTACAACCCTCAGCCTTCGTTCTGTTTGTTATACTTATGAAAAAACTAACATTAGGAGTGAAAAAAATTGGATATAAATCAAATCTTAAAAAATGAATTTAATCTCAGAGACGAACAAATAAATAATACACTAAAGCTTATTGATGAAGGAAATACAATACCCTTTATAGCTAGATACAGAAAAGAAATGACTGGTGAGATGAGTGATGTCACATTAAGAGAATTCTATGAAAAATTGATGTATCTAAGAAACCTTCAAAGTAGAAAAGATGATGTAGTTAGGTTAATAGATGAACAAGGAAAATTAACAGATGAGATAACACAAAATATAGAAAAAGCAAAAACACTACAAGAAGTAGAAGATATATATGCGCCATATAAACAAAAGAAAAGGACTAGAGCAACAATAGCAAAAGAAAAAGGTCTAGAAAATCTAGCAGTATCAATACTAGAGAGGAATCTAGATAATATAGATTTAGAGGCAAAGAGTTATATAAATGAAGAAAAAGAAGTAATTTCTGTTGAGGATGCCCTAAAAGGCGCAAGAGATATAATTGCAGAAACAGTTTCAGATGATGCTAAGATTAGAAAATACATAAGAGAGCTTGCTTTAAGAGAAGGAATGATAGTTAGTAAAAGTTCTACTGATGAGAAATCAGTTTATGATATGTATTATGATTATAGTGAAGCAGTAAAAAGTATGGCTCCACATAGAGTTTTAGCAATAAATAGAGGAGAAAAAGAGAATTTTTTAAAAGTTAAATTAGAAATAAATAATGATAAAGTTTTAAATTATATAGTAAATGAATATGTAAATGATAAAAACTTTAAGAATAAAGATGAAATTGTAAATTCAATAGAAGATTCGTATAAAAGATTAATTTTCCCATCTATAGAAAGAGAAATAAGAAATCATCTGACAGAAATAGCTCAAGAAAGAGCTATAAGTGTATTTGGAAAAAATGTTAAAAGTTTATTACTTCAACCACCAGTTAAAGATAAAGTAGTTATGGGATTTGACCCTGCATTTAGAACTGGTTGCAAAATAGCAGTTGTAGATAAAAATGGTAAATTATTGGACTATACAACAGTATATCCAACAGACCCTCAAAATAATGTAGAAGGGGCAAAGAAGACTTTAAAAGAATTAATTGAGAAATATAATATAGAAATAATTTCAATAGGAAATGGGACAGCATCAAGAGAATCAGAAACATTTGTATCAGAAATGATAAAGGAGATAGATAGAGAAGTTCAATATGTTATAGTCAGTGAGGCTGGTGCATCAGTTTATTCAGCATCTGAACTTGCAAATGAAGAACATCCAGATATAAATGTATCAATAAGAGGAGCTATATCTATAGCGAGAAGACTACAAGACCCATTAGCAGAACTTGTAAAAATAGACCCTAAGAGTATAGGTGTAGGTCAATATCAACATGACTTAAACAAGAAGAGATTAGAAGAAGTATTAAATGGAGTTGTTGAGGATTCTGTAAATAGTGTTGGAGTAGATTTAAATACTGCATCATATTCTCTCTTAGAGCATATTGCAGGAATAAGTAAGGTTATCGCAAAAAATATAATAGCATATAGAGAAGAAAATGGAGACTTTACATCAAGAGTCCAATTGAAAAAAGTAAAAAGACTTGGACCTCAAGCATTTACTCAATGTGCTGGATTTATGAGAATTTTAGATGGAAAAAATCCTCTAGATAATACAGGTGTACATCCTGAAAGTTATGATATATGCAAAAAAATGATTGAAATAATAGGATATTCTTTGGATGATGTAAAAAATAAAAATATAGAAGAAATAGATGAAAAAGTTAAGGAAATTGGTTTGAGAGAATTAAGTGAAAAATTGGAAGTAGGTCAAGTTACTTTAAGAGATATAATAGCTGAAATCAAAAAACCAGGAAGAGACCCAAGAGAAGAAGGTATAAAGCCTATACTTAGAACTGATGTCTTAAAAATTGAAGATATACAAGAAGGAATGTCTTTAAAAGGTACTATAAGAAATGTTGTAGATTTTGGAGCATTTGTAGATATTGGAATAAAAAATGATGGATTAGTTCATAAATCAGAAATGAGTAATAGCTTTGTAAAAGACCCTATGAGTATTGTTACAGTAGGTGATATAGTAGATGTAAAAGTAATTGGAATTGACTTAAATAAAAAAAGAGTAGCATTGTCAATGAAAAAATAGGCTAATTTATGTTTAGTTATGCTACTTACATGTAACAATTATAAATGTAAGTAGCATAATAAAAAATTTAAGAAATTATGAAATGAGATTGTAAAAAAATAATATTTAAAATAATTAGTATAGTATTGAAAATCAGGAGGAAAATGAATGGTTTTTGTAAAAAATGGTAACATAAATACCATAACAAATGGAATAATTCAGGGAGATATACTTATAGACCAAGGAAAAATAATAGAAATAGGAAAAGATTTAATAGCACCTTTAGATGTAGAGGTGATAGATGCAAGTGGTAAATTTGTGTTTCCAGGGTTTATAGATGCCCATACTCATTTAGGATTATGGGAAGATGGTATAGGATTTGAAGGAGCAGATGGAAATGAAGAAACTGACCCAATAACACCACAATTAAATCCTATAGATGGGATTAATCCAATGGACAGAACATTTAAAGAAGCTTTTGAAGGTGGTATAACTTCTGTATGTACAACTCCTGGAAGTGCGAATGTTATGGGAGGTCAATGTATAGCTATAAAGACATATGGAAAAAGAATTGATAAAATGGTAATAAAAAATCCAGTAGCATCTAAAATAGCCTTTGGAGAAAATCCAAAAAGTTGTTATGGTCAAGATGATAAATCTCCACAAACTAGAATGGCAATAGCTTCATTACTTAGAGAAAATCTTAAAAAAGCAGAAGAATATTTAGAGGAAGTCGACCTGTATGAAAGTCATGATGATGAAGACTGTGAAAAACCTGAATATGATATAAAAATGGAAAGTTTGATACCTGTTTTAAGAGGAGAAATTCCTTTTAAAGCACATGCCCATAGAGCTGATGATATGTTCACAGCTATAAGGATTGCAAAAGAGTTTAATTTAAAGCTTACATTAGACCATTGTACAGAAGGTCATCTTATAGTGGAGGAGCTATTGGAAGAAGGATTTCCTGTAATAGTAGGACCATCATTATCAGAAAGGTCTAAATTTGAACTTAGAAATTTAACGTTTAATACAGCTGGAATACTTTCAAATGCAGGGCTTGATGTGTGTATAATGACAGACCATCCAGTAATACCAGTTCAATATCTTCCAATATGTGCAGGGATAGCAGTTAAGCATGGTATGAAAAAAGAAAAAGCAATAGAATCCATTACAATAAATCCAGCTAAGACTCTAGGGATTGAAGATAGAGTAGGTTCTATAGAAGTTGGGAAAGATGCAGATATAGTAATTTGGGATAATTCTCCACTAGAGATTCAAAGTAAGGTGCTTTACACGATAATAAATGGTAAAGTAGTGTACGAAAAAAAATAACTTGACAATTATTAAAAAATTAACTAATATAAGAGTGTAAGGAAAATTAAAAAATCAAAGAAGATCTTCGGGGCAGGGTGAGATTCCCTACCGGCGGTATAGCCCGCGAACTACTTAGGTGGTTGATTTGGTGAAATTCCAAAGCCGACAGTAAAGTCTGGATGAGAGAAGATATTTATGGAATATAAATAAGTTTATTTTAGTTTGTTTAAACTATATCCATAAAAACTCGAAGATAGGGTCTTCGAGTTTTTTGTTTTTCCTAAAAAATATAAATATATTTATTAGGAGGATAATAATTATGCAAAGTACAGCAAAAAGAGGTAATATGATTTCAACAAGAACTTTAGTAGTAATGTCAATTTTATCAGCAATATCTTATTTACTAATGTTTATTCAAGCACCAATACCAGGTATATTTCCAGATTTCTTAAAAATTGACTTATCAGATATTCCAGCAATATTTGGTGGTATGTCTTTAGGGCCAGTGGTTGGGTTTGGAATAGTTGTAGTAAAAAATGTACTACAAGCAATTACAGCAACAACAACTGGAGGGATAGGAGAATTTGCAAATATATTAATTGGTGGTTCTTATGTAATGATACTTTGTTATTCATATAAGAGAAGTAAAGATTTAAAAGGTGTATTAATTGGTTTTGTATTAGGAACAATAGCAATGACTATAATTGGTTCATTAGTGAATTATTTTGTAATGTTACCACTTTATGGTCAAATGATGGGACTAGATGCTATAATAGGCTTAGGTTCAGCTCTAAATCCTAAAATTCACGACCTATTTACTTTTGTAATTTGGATGATAGCTCCATTTAATGTACTAAAAGCTGTGATAATATCTTTAGTAACATTACCACTTTATAAAAAAATGGGAAATGTAATAAAAAAATAATCAGACAAGAAAATATAAAATTTTAAAATTAAATATATTGGAAAGCCATAATTTATTTATAACTTCAGTCTCATGTTGTGATTGATGTATTAAATACATTATGGCTTTATTAATTTATCAAAAAATGTATTTAAAATAAGAAATATTTAGACAGATTTAATTTTTAAAATAAAGGAAGAATTAAAACGATTAACTATTAAAATACTAAAAAGGTATCTACAATATGCAGAGCGAATTCATAATAAACAAAAAATAAAGTTATTATTAAGAATAAATAATGTTTTGAACTGTAATTCTTAATAATAGCTAATTTAATAATGATAGGAGAGTAGATTTATGAAAGTATGTAAAAAAATGAAAAAAGTATTTTTAGACGATAAAGGGTATTATTTTAATAGTGATTGGGAAAATATTCATATAGGCATTGATAGTGAAATGTTAGGAGATTCTTTAAAGCATATTACGAATGAATATATTGAAAATATGGAAAGAGTGAAGTATGATTATCATGAATTAGAAAATATAAATAACCAAACAGATGGTATGTGTATTTTAGCGGTAAGGCAGAATTATAAAGCTTTGAAGTATGTAAAAGAGCAAACAGAAGAATTATGTTTAGAAGCTATAAGGTACAATTATAGAGCACTTGAATATGTAAAAGAACAAACTGAGTATATATGTCTTGAAGCAATAAAAAAGGATTGCAATGCACTTAAGTATGTAAGAAATCAAACAGAAGAACTTATTATAAAAGCAATAAGATGTTCTTCTAATATAGATGTTGTAAGTATATTAAAAGCTTTAGAGGTTCAAACAAGAAAAATATGTTTAGAATCAATTAAAAAAGATGGCAGGTGTCTTGCATATGTTAGAGAACAAAGTGAAGAATTATGTATAGAAGCAATAAAACGAAACTATAAAGCACTTCAATATGTACAAAACCAAACAGAAAAAATGTGTATAGAAGCTGTAAGTCAAAATGGTATGGCATTACAATATGTAAACCAGCAAACAGAAAAAATATGTTTAGAAGCAGTTAAACAAGATGGAAGGAGCCTACAATTTGTTAATAATAAGACAGAAGAAACATGTATAAGAGCTATAAGATATTTGGATAAAAAGTACAATATTAAAGATGTACTAAATTACATAGATAACTATACAGAAGAGATATGTACAGAGATTGTAAGACAAAATGGAAAGATGCTTATGTATATAAAAAATCAAACAGAAAAAATGTGCATTGAAGCAGTAAAAGAAAATTATAAATCTCTCAAGTATGTAAAAGAGCAATCAGAGGAAATATGTAAAGAAGCTCTAAAACAAAATTGTAAGGCAAAAGAATATGTAAAGATTGCTATTGATGATTATATATAAGTTTTGATTAAAAAATAGCTACGCACACTCATGACTTTAGCCATGGGAGGTTCAGAGAATCATCAATATTGAAAGATAAACAAAAAAGATAAATAGAAGTACTTTATAATAGTTGGGGCTTATACTATAATTAATTAAGCAGTGATATAAATTCACACGACGATTATATCAAGATGGAGATGAATTAATGGCAAAAATATATTTAGAAAATGAAAGTAAAACTAGAGAAATAGGACATAAATTAGGTAAATTATTAAAAGAAGGTAGTGTAATTTGTTTAGTGGGGGATTTAGGAGCTGGAAAGACCACAATGACACAAAGTTTAGCAGACTCATTAGGAATAAATGATTATATAACAAGTCCAACTTTTACTATAATAAACGAATATGAAGGAAAAATACCTTTGTATCATTTTGATGTTTATAGAATTGGTAGTAGTGATGAAATGTATGATATTGGATATGATGAATATATAAATTCAAATGGAATCTGTATAATTGAATGGGGTAATTTAATAGAAGATATACTTCCAAAAGAATATTTAAACATAGAATTAAGATACAAAGATGAAGGAAGAGAAATGATATTAACTCCAAAAGGAGATTATTATAAAGGTATAGTTGAGGAGTTGATTAAATAATGAAGATATTAGGTATAGATACATCTTCTATGGCAGCAAGTGTAGCAGTTGTCGAAGATGATAATTTAATCTGTGAGTTTACAGTAAATAACAAAAAAACTCATTCACAAAAGCTTATGCCAATGATAGAAAATATGTTGGATATGAGTGATTTAAACATAAAAGAGATGGATTTGTTAGCTATATGTATAGGGCCTGGTTCATTTACAGGTCTTAGAATAGGTATGGCTACAGTAAAAGCTATAGCCCATGTAAATAATCTACCAATAATAGCAGTAAATTCTTTAGAATCTTTAGCTGGTAATATGAATTTATGCGAAAGAAAAATATGCTCTATATTAGATGCACAAAAAAATCAGGTTTATTCAGCTAAATATAAGTTTGAAGATGGAGAGTTAATAGAGTTAGATAGTGTTGATGTTGTAGAGTTTGAAACTTTACTAAAAGAGATTAAATCAAGTGATGAAGAATTTATAATAGTTGGAGAAGCTGTTTATAAATATAAGGATGAGCTAGAAAACATAAAAAATATAAAGATACCTTCACCAGCTCATAATGTATCTAAAGCAGGAAGCTTATGTTCTGTAGCATTAAATAAATATAGTAAAAATATAGATGTACATACTTGTTATACAATAAACCCTATGTATATCAGAAAATCTCAGGCTGAAGTACAATATGACGAAAAAATGAAGAGGATAAATAATGAAAGATAATACAAAACAAATAGTAGATGATGTAAAAATAGAAGAAATGACTATTAAAGATATAGATGAAGTTTTTGAAGTAGAAAAAAATTGTTTTGAAGATTATTGGTCAAAAGAATCTTTTAGAAAAGAGTTATCTAATGAAGTTGCAAAGTATATAGTAGCAAAACTAGATGGAAAAGTAGTTGGATATGTTGGAATTTGGCTTATAATTGATGAAGGGCATATAAATAATGTAGCTGTTCATAGTGACTATAGAGGCAGAAAAATAGGAGATAAGTTAATAAAAAGATTAGTTGATTTATGTAAAGATAATAATATTGCGTCTATGACATTAGAAGTTAGAGCATCAAATAAAATAGCACAAAATCTATATAGAAAATATGGATTTAAAATGGGTGGAATCAGAAAAGAATACTACAGTGATAATAAAGAAGATGCAATTATAATGTGGAACCAATTAAAAGAGGTGTAGAGTTTATGGGTGATATAATAACATTAGCTATAGAGAGTAGCTGTGATGAGACAGCTGCATCAGTTTTAAAAAATGGTAGAGAAGTACTTTCAAACATAATCTCTACTCAAATAGAAACACATAAAAAGTTTGGCGGTGTAGTACCAGAGGTGGCTTCAAGAAAACATGTGGAAAATATTGATATAGTTGTTCAAGAAGCTTTAGACAAGGCAAATATAGGATTTAATGATATAGACCACATTGCAGTTACATATGGTCCAGGGCTAGTAGGGGCTTTATTAGTTGGATTATCCTATGCTAAAGCACTTGCATATACATTGGATATTCCTCTTGTAGGAGTAAATCATATTGAGGGACATCTAAGTGCAAACTATATAGAACATAAAGATTTAAAACCTCCTTTTATAACATTAATAGTATCGGGAGGTCATACTCATTTAGTAGAAGTTAAAGATTATGGTAAATATGAAATTTTAGGAAAGACGAGAGATGATGCGTCTGGAGAAGCCTTCGATAAGATTTCAAGAGCTATGAATTTGGGTTACCCAGGAGGTCCTATTATTGATAATTTAGCTAAAAAGGGAAATAAGCATGCTATAGAATTTCCAAGAGCTTATTTAGAAGAGGATAGCTATGACTTTAGTTTTAGTGGTCTAAAATCTTCTGTATTGAATTATTTAAATGGAAAAAGGATGAAAAATGAAGAAATAGTAGTTGAAGATGTTGCTGCATCTTTTCAAGAAGCTGTAGTTGAAGTTTTAGCTACTAAAGCATTAAAGGCAACAAAAGATAAAGGTTATGATGTTATAACTCTTTCTGGTGGAGTTGCTTCTAACTCTGGTCTTAGAGCTAAAATAACAGAACTTGCAAAAGAAAGTGGAATTATAGTTAAATATCCTCCTTTAATTTTATGTACAGATAATGCTGCTATGATAGGTTGTGCAGGATATTATAATTTCATAAACAATAAAACACATGATATGAGTCTGAATGCAGTTCCAAATCTTAAGATAAACCAGTAATATAAACTAGGTTTAAAAATATATTGAGTAAGTATTTTTATAAAATTAAATATGTTGTCTATTAAAGCTTAAAACAAGACCATGGATAATCTTTATATTCTAATAAATCAGGAGGTTTTTTAGATATTTAGATATAAGGTAAATTTATGGTCTAAATTGTTTTAAGTTTTATTTTTTTGTAGAAAGATTATTTTAGAAAGTGGGTAATAGACTCTTTTTTTTCATTCTTAAAAAGTTTTATACTAAGTGTAGAAAGTTTAAGGAGGGGAAGAAATGAGTCAAAGTAAAGAAGATAAAATAAGAAGTATTTTAGAAGCAAAAAATATTAAAGCAAATTTTCAAAATCAAGAAAATTTAGATGAACTTAGTGAAAAAAAAGCAAGTAAAAGAGCAGATGATTTATTGAATGTATATTACAATACATTGTCTACAGCTGATATGGAATTTCCATATTGGTACAATAGAGAATATAGAAAATCAGATGGTGATATAGCAGTAGTTAGAAGAGCTAAAGCTCTTAAAGCTGCTTTTTCTCATATGACACCAAATATAATACCTGGTGAGAAGATAGTAATGCAAAAAACACGCCATTATAGAGGCTCTTTCCCAATGCCTTGGGTAAGTGAAAGTTTCTTTGTTGCTCAGGGAGAACAAATGAAAGAAGAAGCAAAGAAGTTAGCTAGCAATACAGCAGATGAGCTTACAAAATTTGGTTCTGGTGGAGGAAATGTAACTGAAAGTTTTGGAAATGTTGTTTCAATAGCTGGTAAATTTGGAATGAGAAAAGAAGAAGTTCCTGTTCTTGTAAAAATGGCAAAAGAATGGGTTGGAAAATCAGTTGAAGATTTAGGATTTCACTATGAAAAGATGATGCCAGATTATGATTTAAAAGAAAATTTAATGAGTACACTTATATGCATGTTTGATTCAGGATATACACTTCCTCAAGGTAGAGAAGTTATAAACTATTTTTATCCTTTAAATTATGGATTAGATGGAATTATAGAAATGGCAAAAGAATGTAAAAAAGCAGTCGCAGGAAATGCATCTGGAGATGGTCTTATCGGAATGGATCGTCTATATTTTTATGAAGCTGTTATTCAAGTTATTGAAGGGTTACAAGCTTGGATTTTAAACTATGCAAAACATGCAAAATATTTAGAGAGTATAGAAACAGATTTAGAAGCAAAAAAAGAATATTCAGATTTAGTAGAGATATTAGAACATATTGCACATAAACAACCTCGTACATTTAGAGAAGCTCTTCAATTGACTTATACAATCCATATAGCATCAGTAAACGAAGATGCGATATCTGGTATGTCTATAGGTCGCTTTGGTCAAATTTTATATCCTTGGTATGAACAGGATATGGAAAAAGGACTAATTACAAAAGAAGAAGTTATTGAATTATTAGAACTTTACAGAATAAAAATCACTTGTATTGACTGTTTTGCTTCAGCAGGTGTAAATGGAGGAGTATTATCAGGAAATACATTTAATACTTTATCTATAGGTGGTTTAAGAGAAGATGGTTCTACAGGAGCTAATGAATTAGAAGAATTATTATTAGAGGCAAGTATGAGATGTAGAACTCCTCAACCTAGCTTGACTATGTTATATGATGAAAAACTTCCAGAAGATTTTTTAATGAAAGCTGTTGAATGTACAAAACTTGGTTCTGGTTATCCAGCATGGGTAAACAATTCAAATGGGACAACATTTATGATGAAGCAATTTGCCGATGAAGGAATGACTGTTGAAGAAGCTAGAGCATTTGCATTAGGTGGATGTCTTGAAACATCTCCAGGATGCTGGAAACAACTGACTTTAAATGGAAAGACATATTCTATTGCAGGTGGAGCAGGACAATCTGCTGGTTCTGGAGTTCACTTTATTGCTAATCCCAAAATCTTAGAGCTTGTTCTTATGAATGGTAAAGACCATCGTATGAATATACAAGTATTTGAACCTCATAATAAGCCATTAGATACTTATGAAGAAGTTGTAGAAGTATTTAAAGATTATTATAAACAAGCGATAAATGTTCTTGAGAGAGCAAATAATATTGAGTTAGATATATGGAGAAAGTTTGATACTTCTATAATAAATTCTCTATTAAAACCAGACTGTTTAGATAAAGGTCAACATATAGGAAATATGGGCTATCGTTATAATGCAACATTAAATGTAGAAACTTGTGGAACTGTTACTATGGTTAATTCATTTGCTGCACTTAAAAAACTTGTATATGATGACAAAACTTTTACAGTTGAAGAAATGAAGGATGCTGTATTAAATAATTTTGGATTTAAAGACGCATTAGAAGTTGGTAATTATTCTATGGCAGACCAAGTAAAAGTAGATAAGACTGGCAAATATGATGCTATTTATAAGGCCTGTCTTGATGCACCTAAATATGGAAACAATGATTTGTATGCAGATACGATTCTTAAAAATTATGAAATATGGTTAGCAAAAGTGTGTGAAGAAGCACAATCTTTATATGCTAAAAAAATGTATCCTTGTCAAATTTCTGTATCTACACATGGGCCACAAGGAGCTGCCACTTTAGCTACTCCAGATGGTAGATTAAGTGGAACAACATATTCAGATGGTTCAGTTTCTGCATATGCAGGAACAGATAAAAATGGTGTGTATGCATTATTTGAATCTGCAACTATTTGGGACCAAGCAGTAGTTCAAAATTCTCAAATGAATTTAAAACTTCACCCAACAACTATTAGAGGACAACAAGGAACAAAAAAACTGTTAGATTTAACAAGAAGTTATTTAAGAAAAGGTGGATTCCATATTCAATACAATGTTGTGGACTCAGAAACTTTGAAAGATGCACAAAAAAATCCTGACAATTATCGTCAACTAATGGTACGTGTTGCTGGATTTACTCAATATTGGTGTGAGTTAGGTAAACCAATACAAGATGAAGTAATTGCTAGAACAGAGTATGAAGGGGTGTAAAATATGAGAAAACATAGTGATTGTATGAATTTTTGCGCAGTAGATGCCACTAAAGGGATTTGTAGATTATCAAAACAAATGATTAATCTAGATGATGAAGCATGTTCAGAAATAAAAGTAATGCCAAAATGTAAAAATTGTAAAAATTTTGTTGACGCTAATGATGAAGGTATAGGTAAATGTGTTGGGTTAGAAAATAAAGATTGGGTATACTCAACATTAAACGCAATTACTTGTGAAGGGCATGTGTTTAATGAATAGTCAAAGCCAATTAGAAGGAATGATTTTTGATATACAAAGCTTTTCAGTTCATGATGGGCCAGGTTGTAGAACAACTGTATTTTTAAATGGATGTCCACTTAGTTGTAAGTGGTGTGCAAATCCTGAAAGTTGGACTGTTAGACCACATATGATGTTTAGTGAGTTGTCTTGTCAATATGAAAATGGATGTACTGTATGTCATGGTAAATGTAAAAATGGTGCATTGAGTTTTGACCTTGACAATAAGCCCGTCATAGATTGGGATATATGTAAGAATTGTGAGAGTTTTGAATGTGTCAACTCATGTTATTATAATGCGTTTAAATTATGTGCAAAACCCTATACTGTAGATGAACTTGTAAAGGTGATTAAGCGTGATTCTAACAACTGGAGAAGTAATGGAGGAGTAACATTTAGTGGAGGAGAGCCACTACTTCAACATGAATTTTTACATGAAGTGCTATTAAAATGTCATGAAACAAATGTGCACACTGCTATTGAAACGAGTGCATGTGTTTCAAATGAAATTTTTAATAATATATTTAAGGATATAGACTTTGCGTTTATTGATATAAAGCATATGGATAGAGAAAAACACAAAGAACAAACAGGTGTGTATAATGATTTAATATTAGAAAACATATCAAATCTTGTAAACTCTGACTGGGGTGGAAGATTAGTACTTAGAGTACCAGTTATTTCAGGGTTTAATGATAGTATGGAAAATATAAATGATATTATATCTTTTATGCATAAAAATAATTTAGTAGAAATTAACCTATTACCATTTCATAGACTAGGAGAATCAAAGTGGATTCAATTAGGTAAAGAATATGAGTATTCTGATAAAGGAGATGTTGATGAAGAACATCTTGAAGAATTACAGGACATATTTTTAGATAATGGCATAGCCTGTTATGTTGGACATGAGACTGCTTTTTAGAAATAAATATCATAAAAATTAAATATTAGTTTGCAGAAGGGAGTTATCGCATGAGTAAATTAAATTTATTCTGTGATAGCTTCTTTTTGCTATTCATACTCTACTATATAGTTCATCCAGCGTTAATTAAAAATATAATGGACATAAAAAATATCATAAATATGTGATAAGATAAATATATAGAAATATTTTACTTATTTTGGGGTTGTTATATATTTAGGTACTGGGGTGATATAGTTGAACCAAGAAATATTTTTTAAAGTAATGAATGAAATATTGGAAAATATTGATGAAGGGGTACATTTTGTTAATAAAGAAGGGAAAACTATAATCTACAATGATTCTGTACAAAAAATGGAAAAAATGAATAGACATGATATTTTAACTAATTCATTTTTTGATATAGTCAGCAAAATGAAAATAAATAGAAGTACACTAGTAGAAGTTTTGGAAAAAAGGGAAATTATTAAAGACAATATTCAAAAATATCTAGATAAAAATGGAAAAGAAATAACAGCGATAAATACTACGATACCAATTGATATTAAAGGAGAATTTGTAGGGGCACTTGAAATATCAAAGAATATGACAACTATAGAAAATTTATTAAACAGAAGCTATAAAAAAAATTTAGTTAATAAAGTTAATAATAAACAAAAAAATGGCTATGAATTTGATGATATTTTAGGTGAAAGTGATTTGATTAAAGAGGCAATAGCAAAATCTA
This sequence comes from Clostridioides sp. ZZV14-6153, assembly GCF_020657855.1. Lineage (NCBI taxonomy): Bacteria > Bacillati > Bacillota > Clostridia > Peptostreptococcales > Peptostreptococcaceae > Clostridioides > Clostridioides sp. ZZV14-6153. Next base: position 60,778 of record NZ_JAGWCZ010000005.1, read on the forward strand.
AGAAAGCTTGTAAGTCTGATGCCTCAGTATTTATATATGGTGAAACTGGGACAGGCAAAGAGTTATTTAGCCAGTCCATTCACTATGGAAGTAATAGAAAAAATTATCCGTTTATAGCACAAAATTGTGCAGCTTTACCAGAATCATTATTCGAAGGAATACTATTTGGAACTGCTAAGGGAGGATTTACAGGTGCAATAGACAGGCCAGGTTTATTTGAACAAGCTAACAAAGGAACATTATTATTAGATGAAATAAATTCCATGCCTATTATGTTACAGGCTAAATTACTAAGGGTTTTGCAAGAAGGTTATGTAAGAAGAGTTGGAGGGACCAAAGATATACCTGTTGATGTAAGAATTATTGCAACAACAAATGAAAGTCCAAGAGTTATTTTAAATGAGAATAAAATTAGAAAAGATTTATATTATAGGCTTAACATAATACATATAAAAATTCCTCCTCTTAGAGATAGAAAAGAGGATATATCTGTATTATGCAAAAAATTTATTTCAAAGTATAATAAAAAGTTAAATAAAAAAGTAGTAGGTATTTCAGATGAAGCTATCAGAATTTTAAAAAATTATGACTGGCAAGGTAACATAAGAGAACTGGAAAACATAATTTATTGTACTATGAGTATGATGGAAGACGAGATACAAATAGAAACAAGCATGATTAATCTAAATGACTATTACAATCTAAAAGAGAATAAAGAGGTTAACAATTATTCTTTAAATGATTTAGAGAATAAGACACTTAATAATATTATTGGTGAGATAGAAGAGAAGTATATATATGAATCATTAGAAAAGACCTCATATAATATAACTAAGGCTGCATCAATTTTAGGTATGAACAGGCAAAATTTACAGTATAAAATGAAAAAATATAATATCAAAATATTATAAAGGAGCAAAATAAAGGAGCAAAATTATTATGAAAGAGCAAAATTTTTTGCTCTTTTTTTATTTCTCAGAAAAAATATTATTTTTTATTTATGAAAATATATAACAAGATAATTATAGTTTCAACGTTCTCATAAATATTTAACTTCGTTTTGAAGTTGGCACGATTTATGCTTTAACTAATAATTAAGAATATATAAATTTTTAGGAGGGTGTATATATGAGAAAAGTAAGAGTTGGTATATGGGGATTTGGAGCTATGGGGATAGGAATGGCTAATATGATTTTAAAAAAAGAAGGTATAGAAATAGTATCTGTTTGCAGTAGAAGTACTTCAGGTAAAAGTATGTATGATGTCCTAGGAATTGAAAGAGGAGAAAGAGAAGAAGTTATTATCAATGGAAATTATGAAGAAGTTTTTAAAGAAAAAAGTGCAGATGTTGTTTTATTAGCAACTGATTCATTTACCAAAAAGGCTTTTGATAAAATAATGTTCTTATTAAATAGAAAAATAAATGTTATATCAACAGCAGAACAAATGGCATATCCACAAGCTGATGATGCAGATTTGGCTAAGCAAATGGATGAAGTTGCAAAAGAGAATGGAGTAAGTATTCTTGGAACAGGAATAAATCCAGGGTTTGTATTAGATTTACTAGTATTAGCACTTTCAGGTACTTGTGAAGAAGTTAATAGTATAAAAGCTAAGAGGGTAAATGATTTATCACCATTTGGAAAATCTGTTATGGTAGAACAAGGTGTTGGAGTAACAAAAGAAGAGTTCATAAAAGGTGTAGAAAATAATACTATAGCAGGTCATGTAGGATTTGTAGAATCAATAAATATGATAGCTGATGGATTAGGATGGAAACTAGATAAGATAGAACAAACAAAAGAACCAATAATGACTACAGTAGATAGAAAATCTAAGTACGGTGAGGCATTAGCTGGAAATGTTGCTGGTTGTAGACAATGTGGATATGGATATGTAAATGGAGACGTTTTAATTGAAATGGAGCATCCACAACAGATAATACCTGAAGCAGAAGGCATTAAAACAGGAGACTATGTATCAATAAAAGGGATACCAAACATTGATTTACAAATAAATCCTGAAATACCTGGAGGGGTAGGTACTTACGCAATGATAGTAAACTCTATTCCATTAATAATAAATGCTAGACCAGGTCTTAAAACTATGTTGGATATACCAGTACCTAGAGCAATAATGGGAGATATAAGAAATCAGATAGAAGTTGAATTAGAAGAAGAATCAAAAGCAAATTAATAAAATAACATAGTTAATAAGGGGATGAAAAAATGGATGCTAAAATTAATGATTGGGTTATTATACACAATATAGTGTTAACTCCAGAAGAAAGAGCTCCACAAGTTCCAGAGGATACTAAGAAAGTATCCTTAGAAATGTGGGTTAAAGGATTTATACAAAAAGATGCTTTTATAGGCGATTTAGTAGAAGTTAAAACAATTACAGGTAGACTTGTAAAAGGTAATTTACTTAAAGTAAATCCATACTATACTCATGATTATGGTAAATGTATACCAGAGTTACTCCAAATAGGAATACAGGCGAAAGAAATATTATTTGGAGGTGTATGTAATGAATAATGCAGCATCAATGAAAGATATGAGCTATCAAGCTGTTATGGGAAGAAACAATGAAATAATGAAAAATGCAATTGGACTGGATTACTCATCTTTTGAACAAGAAGGAATAGGATTTGATTATGAAAAAATGATGGGTGAAACAGGATATACATTACAAGATATTGAAGCAATTCAATCACAATATGCTGTTGGAAATACTCCTATAATAGAACTTAAAAATTTGACTAAGCTAGCTAGAAAATGCGCTCCAGAAGGTAAAGGTGCTAGAATATTTGTAAAAGATGAAGCAATGAATGCATCTGGTAGCTTTAAAGCGAGAAGAGCAGCTACTGCAGTATATCATGCCAAAAAAATGGGATATAAAGGTGTAATAGCAGCCACTAGTGGTAACTATGGGGCAGCTGTAGCATCTCAAGCAGCAATGCAGGGGTTAAAATGTATAATAGTCCAAGAATGCTATGATTCTAATGGTGTAGGTCAACCTGAAATTATAGAGAAAGCAAGAAAATGTGAAGCCTATGGAGCAGAAGTTGTTCAATTAACTGTTGGGCCAGAATTATTTTATACATTCTTAGTTTTATTAGAAGAAACAGGCTATTTTAATGCATCATTATATTCACCATTTGGCATTGCAGGTGTAGAAACTTTAGGGTATGAGTTAGCTATTCAATTTAGAGAAAAATATAAAAAAGACCCAGATATAGTTGTTTGTACAAATGCAGGTGGAGGTAATCTTACTGGAACTGCAAGGGGTCTAATAAAAGCTGGTTCCCTTAATACTAAAGTAGTAGGAGCAAGTGTTGATTTGAAAGGATTACACATGGCTAGTGATAATCAATTTAATAAAAAATCATTTACAACAGGACATACAGGTTTTGGTATACCATTCTGTACATGGCCTGATAGGTCAGATGTACCTAGATCTGCAGCTAGGCCACTTAGATATATGGACAGATATGTGTTAGTAAAACAAGGAGAAGTTTTCTATACAACTGAATTATTAGCACAGTTGGAAGGGATAGAGAGAGGTCCTGCTGGTAATACATCTTTAGCAGCAGCATTTTCTTTAGCACAAGAATTAGATGAAGATAAAGTTATAGTAGTACAAGAGACAGAGTATACAGGTGCAGGTAAACACATATGTCCACAACTTACTTTTGCAAGAGAAAATGGAATAGATATAAAATTTGGGAATCCAGAAGAAGAAATTGCAGGAGTAAACTTAATATTACCAGAAAGACCAGAATTATTAAAATGTGTTGATATTGATATGAATAAAATAAGAAAATCATTTATAAAAAATTGTATCTCTCACAACGATATTCATGATGTTGATAGTATAAGTAATCAAGATATAGAATTTTTAATGGAAGAAGTAAAAAGTTCAAGAGATTTTGTTATTGATACGTTAAATAATTTATAATAGTTACTGTTTTTTAATTTAACATGAAATAAATAGTTGGAAAATTCACTTAAATTGATATGAATGGGGGAATGTTCATGAAAAAAAGAGAGGATGATTTTGAGGTTAGAAGAAAACATCTTCAGAAATTGAGTGATGATGAGTTAAAAGAAAGATTTTGGAGTTTAGCTACCCAGATAGTAGAACCAATGATAGACCTTGGTAAAAAGAACACAACACCATCAATAGAAAGGTCTGTTTTGTTAAGAATGGGATTTTCTTCTCTTGAGGTAAAACCTATTTTAGAAGGTGTTATGGAAAGAGGTCTTATAGGTAAGGGGGCAGGGCATGTAGTTTATAAGTTTGCTAAATCTAAAAATATATCAGTTAGAGAAGCTGGTTTATTATTAGTTAATGGTGAATATTGGGATGAAGTTACATGTTTATTTAGAGAAGGGGTAGAATCATGTTAAAGGAAAATAAAAAATTAGATATAGACTATATATTAAAAGATTTGGATAAATATAAACCAAAAAGAAGAGGTTGGGTTTGGAGAGAACACTTGGAAAATCTTGAAATGGGACCTTTTGAATATAAAGACTGTACAAAACCTTTAAAGAAGAGTATAGGGTTACCATCATCTAAATATTTCAATAATATAGACCCTCAACCAAGCCCAGTTATTACTACTGAAATAGCTTCTGGAAGATTTGAAGATGATATAAGAAGAATGAGGATGGCAGCTCATCATGGTGCTGACCACTTAATGGTCATTAGAACAGCTGGACAATCGCATTTTGATGGACTTATAGAAGGTACTCCTCAAGGTATAGGTGGTGTTCCAATAACAAGAAAACAAGTAAGAGCTCAAAGAAAAGCTCTTGACTTTATAGAAGAAGAAGTTGGTAGACCGATTAATTACCATTCATATGTAAGCGGTGTTGCGGGTCCTGAAGTAGCAGTAATGTTTGCTGAAGAAGGGGTCAATGGAGCACATCAAGACCCACAATATAATGTTCTATATAGAAATATAAACATGGTAAGATCTTTTGTAGATGCTTGTGAAGCTAAACAAATAATGGCTTTTGCCAATATAGCTCAAATAGATGGAGCACATAATGCTAATGCTACTGCTAGAGAAGCATGGAAGGTAATGCCTGAACTTATGGTTCAACACGCTTTAAATTCTATATTCTCAGAAAAAATAGGAATAGATAAAAGTAATATATGTTTATCAACAGTTCCACCAACAGCACCTCCAGCACCATGTTTAAGAATAGACTTACCTTACGCTGTTGCACTTAGGGAGTTATTTAGTGATTATAAGATGAGAGCTCAAATGAATACTAAATATATGGAATCATCAACTAGAGAAGCTACAGTCACTCATGTATTAAATTTATTAACATCAGTTTTAACTAGAGCTGACATACAATCAACTATAACACCTGACGAAGGTAGAAATGTACCTTGGCATATATACAACATAGAAGCATGTGATACAGCAAAGCAAGCTTTAGTTGGTATGGATGGTCTTATGGATATGATAGAACTTAAAGATGTTGGCGAATTAAGATACAAAGCAAGAGAGCTTAAAGAAAGAGCTGTATTATATATGGAAGAAATATTTGAAGTTGGAGGATATTTTGAATCTGTAGAACAAGGATTCTTCGTTGACTCAGGAAATTATCCAGAAAGAAATGGTGATGGAATATCTAGAAAAATAAAAGGAGGAGTTGGAGAAGGTACTGTTTATGAAAGAGATAAAGATTATTTAGCACCTGTAACTGCTCACTTTGGATACAATAATGTAGCTCAATACGATGAAAAAGCTATAGATAATCCATCAATATTAATAGATGGATGTACATTTGAAAATCCAGACAAAATAATATACATCGATGAACTGGATGATTTTGATAATGTGGAAAATAGACTAAAAGAATCAGAGGAATACAGAAGTGGAACTAAAATCAAGCCTGAAATGGAATGGTGTGCAGATGGAATTGTAATGATAACAATGATGCTTCCTACCGACAAAAGAACAGCTGAGTTTGCAGCATTGGAATTTGTCAAAAAAATGAATTTACAAGAAGTTGAGGTTATAAGTAGAGAAGTTATGCATGAATCTGAAGGTACTAGGATAGAAGTAAAGGGAAGAGTTCCATTTGATATAGATTTAAATGATTTAGTAATACCAGAAGAGCCTAAAGTACTAACTGATGAAGAAATAAGAGCAGATATAGAAGAAAAACCTATGAAAATAGTTTCAGCAACAGTTGGAGAAGATGAACATTCAGTTGGTTTAAGGGAAATAATAGATATAAAACATGGTGGTATTGAAAAATATGGTATAGAATGCCATTACTTGGGAACTTCTGTACCTGTAGAGAAATTAGTAGATGCAGCAATAGAGCTAAATGCAGATGCAATACTTGCATCTACAATAATAAGCCATGATGATATTCATTATAAAAATATGAAGAAATTACACGATTATTGTGTAGAAAAAGGTATAAGAGATAAAGTAATGATTGCTTGTGGAGGAACACAAGTAACACCTGAAATAGCCGTTGAACAAGGAATAGATGCTGGATTTGGAAGAAATAGTAAAGGTATACATGTAGCCACTTTCTTAGTTGAAAAAAGAAGAGAAATGAATAATAAATAATGAAGAATAAAAAAGTTTCTCTAAAAATAGATGTGTTGGTAGCTGAAATAGGAAGTACTACCACTGTGATAAACGCTTTTCATGATATTGATACTGATAATCCTGTATTTTTAGGTCAAGGTCAGGCTCCAACAACAGTGTTTGAAGGTGGCGATGTAAGAAATGGCTTATCAGGTGCTATTAAAGATTTAGCTAATAAATTATCTGTAGATGATATAAAATATAATGATATGTTTGCAACTTCTAGTGCAGCTGGTGGATTAAAAATGACTGTTCATGGATTAGTATATGATATGACAGTAAAAGCAGCTAAAGAAGCTGCTCTAGGAGCTGGAGCTGTTATTCGTCAAGTAACATCAGGTAGAATTAAAAGAACTGATTTAAAGAAAATAAAAGAAATAAATCCCAATATAATTTTAATAGCTGGTGGAGTTGATTACGGAGAAAGAGATACAGCTATTTATAATGCCGAAATGATAGCTTCTATGAATTTAGGTATACCAGTTATATATGCTGGTAATGTTGAAAATCAAGAGGAAGTAAGATTAATATTTGAAGATACAAATTATAAGCTTTATATAACAGAAAATGTATACCCTAAAATAGATTTATTGAATATAGAACCTACAAGAAAAATCATTCAAGGTGTGTTTGAAGATCATATAACTACAGCACCAGGAATGAAGTATATTAAAGAAATGGTTAATGAAAATATTACTCCAACTCCAGGGGCTGTAATGGAAGCTTCTAAACTCTTATATAAAAATATTGGAGATTTATTAACTCTAGATGTAGGTGGAGCAACTACTGATGTACATTCTGTTACAGATGGAAGTGACTATATTAATAAAATATTAGTTAATCCTGAACCTGTAGCTAAAAGAAGTGTTGAGGGGGATTTAGGTGTATATGTAAATATGAAAAATATAGTAGAAGTTATAGGCAAAGAAAACTTACAAAATGAATTATCTATAGATATTGATAAAGTAATAGATAATTATCCGCCAATACCAAAATCAAAAGAAGAAATATTATTTGTCGAGAGATTGACAAAAGAAGCTGTTATTAAAGCTATGTTAAGACACTCAGGAAAAATAAGAAATATTTATGGAACAACTGGAAAAATCAAAATTGCAGAAGGAAAAGATTTAACAGAAGTAAGATATATAGTGGGTACAGGGGGAGCACTTACTAGGCTCCCTAGTAGAATTAAAATATTAGATAATATAACTAAATACAATAAAAATAAAGAATTACTATTTCCAAAGGAAAAAACAAAGATATTGATAGATAGTGACTATATTATGGCTTCTATGGGTGTTTTGTCTAAAAAATACGAAGAAGCATCTCTTAAGCTCCTACTAAAAAGTTTGAACTTCAAGGAGGAAAGATTATGTACCCTAGATTAGAAATAGATATAGAAAAATTAAAACATAATGCTAAAATAATTTTACAGAGTTGTCATGAAAGAAACATTAAAGTATCTTTTGTAACTAAATCATTTTGTGCACAAAAAGAAATAGTAGAAGCAGTATATAGTGAAGGAATAGACTATATAGCAGATTCAAGAGTTCAAAACTTAAAAAAATTACAAGATATAAATTTACCTAAAATGCTGATTAGAATACCCATGATAAGTGAACTAGAAGAAGTTATCAATTATTGTGATATAAGTTTTAACTCAGAATTAGAAACTATAAAGAAATTAAATGAGTTATGTGAAAGTAAAAATATTATTCATAATATAGTTCTTATGTTTGACTTAGGAGATTTACGAGAAGGTTACTTTTATGAAGAAGACCTCTTTAATAGTATAAAAGAGATAGTAAGATTAAAAAATATTAAAATAGTTGGTATAGCTACAAACTTAACTTGTTATGGAGCTGTTATACCATCTAAAGAAAATATAGGTAGGCTAGTAAGTATAGCTCAAAAGATAGAAGGTAAATTTGGAATAAATCTAGAAATAGTATCAGGAGGTAACTCAAGCTCTATACATTTAATGACAAGTAATAATATGCCAGAAGGTGTTACTAATTTGAGAATAGGTGAATCTATTCTACTTGGTAGAGAAACCGCATATGGCAAAAATATAAATGGGACATATCAAGATGTATTCAAATTAATATGTCAAATAGTTGAATGTAAAGAAAAGCCATCAGTTCCTATTGGCGAAATAGGAGTGGATGCTTTTAGAAATAAACCTGTTTATGAAGACAAGGGAATCTTAAAAAGGGCAATCATAGCAATAGGTAAACAGGACATAAATATTGACTCTTTAATTCCAATAGACACTGATATAAAGATATTAGGGGCAAGTTCAGACCACATGATATTAGATGTAAGTAATACAAAATATGACTATAAATTAGGCGACAATGTAGAATTTTTATTAACTTATGGAGGTATCGTGTCATCTAGTACGAGCGAATATGTTTCAAAAAAAATTATAGTGTAGTGTTCAAATAATTAGGAGGAAATTATTTTATGAAAGAGCGAGAATGTAGAAAAGCAAATCTGTTTGATGCAATGATACCAATTACTTGCTTGATATTATTTTTAAGTTTAGGGGTATTAATGTATGGCTCATCACCTCATGTACCACTAATAGGAGCTGCAGCAGTAGCAGGACTTGTGGCTGTATATAGGCTTGGATTTAAATGGAAAGACCTAGAATTAAGTATGTTCAATAGTATAAAGATGGCAATGCAAGCAATCTTAATCATAATTATAATAGGTGTACTTATAGGAACTTGGATAGTAAGTGGAGTAGTTCCATGTATGATTTACTGGGGACTAAAAATTTTATCACCAAATATTTTTTTAGTAGCATCAACGCTAGTATGTGCAATAGTATCTCTTGCAACAGGTTCATCTTGGAGTACAATGGGTACAGTAGGTGTAGCACTTTTAGGAATTGGCCAAAGTTTGGGTATGCCAACTGGATTAATAGTTGGTTCTATAATATCTGGAGCTTACTTTGGAGATAAACTATCACCTTTATCTGAAACGACTAACTTAGCTCCAGCTATGGCAGGAACAGATTTATTTACACATATAAAATATATGCTATATTCAACTATACCATCATTATTAATTTGTTTAGTAATTTATGGTGTAATCGGAATGAAGTATTCAGGTCAAGCATTAGACATAAAACAGATAGAGTTAATTAGGTCTACATTAGATTCTACATTTAATACTTTATCACCAGTATTATTATTAGCTCCAGCAATAGTAATTGGATTAGTTATATTTAAAGTTCCTGCGATACCAGGGCTTATAGTAGGTGCTGTATTAGGAGTATTGTTTGCAATAGTTTTCCAAGGAGAATCTATGAATGTAATATTAGACGCAGCACAAAATGGATATGTTTCATCAACACAAATAGAAGAGGTAGATGCTTTATTATCTAAAGGTGGGATTATGAATATGATGTCCACTGTATCTTTAACAATATGTGCTTTATCTCTTGGAGGTATTTTAGAAAAAACAGGCATGCTTGAAGCAGTAGCTTCTTCTTTACTAAGATTAGCAAAGGGTGTATTTGGAACAGTATTATGTACAATGGTAACTTGCACGGTTACTAACATAATAGCAGGTGAACAATACTTATCTATAGTTATACCAGGAAGAATGTATAATAAGGAATATAAAAAGAGAGGTATACACCCTAAGATGTTGTCAAGAGCTTTAGAAGATAGTGGAACTTTAAGTTCTCCACTGGTACCATGGAATACATGTGGAGCGTATATAACAGCAACATTAGGGGTATCTGCATTAACATATGGTCCATATGCATTATTAAATATTATAAATCCATTGGTATCTCTAGCATTAATTGCATGTAAGTTTAAAATAGCAAAAATAGAAGATGAACCTGAAACTTGTTTGAATTTTGATGTTTGATTATAGTATTTAATATATGTTACTTATTAGAAAAAATAAAGACCTAAACTTTGTGTAAATAACAAAATTTAGGTCTTTATTGACTTTTTCTATAAATTTAAAATAAAAAAGAATGTCAAGTAATCTATAAAATATTACTGAATTTTTTCTCTTGGAATATACAATTTTGAATCTTCTGATTTATTTTCGCACTCACATTCATTTTTTTTATTTTTTTTCATAAGTACATATAAAGGTGCTATCAATAACATTGCTCCTAGTCCTATCAAAACCCTATTTTGAGTTATAGGTTTTGACATATCTTCAAGCCAAGCTTGTTGTAACAACCATAAACTACCTAATATAGCTACTGTTGGTATAACAGGACCAAAAGGAATTTTAAATGAAGCCTGAATATCTGCTCTTTTTCTTAAAACTATTACTGATAAACAAGTTGGTATGTATTGAGCAAATCTGGCAATTACACTCATTACTGCAAGCTGTTCAAAACTTCCAGTTAATACAAGTGGTATACAGAAGATTAAAGACATTATTATTGCTACATATGGAGCATCATATTTATTTGTTTTTCCTATAAATGCTGGAAGAGAACCTTCTTCTGCTAGAGCAGAGCCACATTTAGGAGTTACTATTGAAGAACCTATATTTATTCCAAATATAGATATTAATGTTGCTACAGATATAAAGACTTTGCCATAATTACCTAAAAATACGCTTGAAGCGTCTGCGATTGGAATACTATTTTCAAATAGTTTGTCTCCAAGTATACCCATACAGACAACTTGAATTAAGATATAAATTATTGCACATATAAATATTGTAGTTATTAATGCTATTGGAAGATTTTTTTTAGGATTATCCATTTCTCCACTTGCTACAACAAATGATTCAAATCCAGTAAACGCGTAAAATACTAATATTATAGCTGGTCCTATACTGGAATTTACAACATTACCTGAAGGAACAACATTATCAAATTTTATAAAGAATATTCCGATTATTACAAAAACTATTAATGGTACTAATTTAGCTATAGTTATTACATTATTCATTATCTTTGTGCTTTTAATTCCAAATAAGCTGTTTATTGAAAGTAATGTCACTAATGTCACTGCGATATACCCTTTATATTCAGTAGCAGCTTCTGGCCAAAATGCGCCTAAAGCTGTTGCAAATCCTACTGCTAGTGTAGACCATGATATGATTCTAATAACCCAAGACATTGTGCCAACTTCAAAACCTATAAAATCACCAAATGCCTTTTTGGAGTATAAATATGCACCTCCATTTTTGTCAAACATACTTCCAGCCTCTGCAAAACATAAAAGTATTGATAGAACTAGAAGTGTAGCAAAAATATATATAAATATACTGTTTTGGCTTGCTAGATTGTAAACTTTACCTGGTAGTAAGAATATACCTGAACCTATGATACTATTAATTCCTAATAATATCATACTAAATAACCCTAATTTTTTAGCTTTTTCCATATTAATTTATCTCCTATTCTTTTATTAATTACCATATTAATTAAAATATAAAGTATTCATTACATGCATCATAACTCCTATTGGCAGACAATCCTCATCTACATTAAATTTAGAGGTATGAAGAGGTGAAGTCAGCCCTTTTTCCTCGTTTTTGCACCCTAAATGGAAGAAGGCTCCTTTGCAATGTTCTGTATAAAAAGAAAAATCTTCTCCACCTAATGAAGAGTTTGTTCTCAGTATAAATTTTTCTTCTCCAAGTAATTCCTTAGTATTTGAAATAACAGTATCTACTAATTCCTTTTCATTTATAACAGCAGGGTAATTTTCGTCACTCACATATAATGTTCCAATACATCCAAATGCAGATGCTGTATCTTCAACAATTTTAGTAATCTTATTAATTACAAAATCCCTTGTCTCACTATTTAAAGTTCTCAATGTACCTTCTAATTTTACATCTTCACATATTACATTATGTGCATCACCACCATATATTTTGCCTATAGTCAAAACTGCAGCATTATTTGGTTCTAGGTTTCTACTTATTATGGTTTGTAGTGATGTAACAATTTGTGAAGCTGTGACTATTGCATCAATACCATTTTCAGGGTATGCACCATGAGCTCTTTTACCCTTAACACTTATTTCTATAGTATCAACACTTGCATTTAATGTGTCGTATTTTGTTTCAATAAATCCTGTTTTAATGTGTGGCATGACATGAAGCCCAAATATATAATCAGCTTTAGGGTTTTCTAAACACCCGTCTTCAACCAAGAATTTTGCTCCACCAAAACCTTCTTCTGCTGGTTGAAATAAGAATTTTACATTTACATTTAGACTATCTTTCATTGAATGGAGTACTTTACATGCTCCAAGTAGCATTGTTGTATGCGCATCATGACCACAAGCGTGCATTTTTCCATTATGTATTGATTTGTAAGGTATATCGTTTTCTTCTTCTATAGGAAGTGCATCCATATCTGCTCTTATACAAATAGTTTTATCTGCATTTTCCTTTAAAATGTATGCCATAATTCCATTGTGTTTTGTAAATTCCATATAATCAATTCCTATTTCTTTTAAATAAGAAATGACTTTTTGTTTTGTAAGATTTTCCTCAAGAGCTAATTCTGGAATTCTGTGTAATTCTCTTCTAACATCTATTAACCAAGGTTTTATAGAATTACAACTTTCTATTACAAAATCTTTTTCTAATTCTTTAACTTGATTTTCTAATTTTAAAGCTGGTTGCATTTTTATTCCTCCAATTGCTTTTTATTGTTTTGTTAATATAGTTAAGCAATTATTATGCCATATTTTTTTACTTAAGAATTTTGTTTTTTATAAAAATATTGAATAAAAAAAATCATTATATTGTATGAAAAGTATGAAAAATAAATATTATATTGCAATTTTCAGTAAAAAATCTTATTTTGGATAAAGATTATGCTATATATGAGTGTTTATAAAGAAAATAGGAAAATTTTTATGTATCCTATTCCTATTAATTCCTATTAATTAGATAAAAATAAACTATAATTTTTATGTATTTAGCAAACAAAAAAATCTACTAAGGAAACAAATTATTCCCTAATAGATTTTTTATTTAATATTTGATAAACTTATAGAGTTTCATACTTTAATTTATTATAAAAGGTTTCTCCTTTTTGAGTTATTTTACTTCCATATCTTCCTGAATTACAAATTATAAATTCTTCTTTTTTTAGATATTCAAATATTTTTTTTATTTTCCCTTCAGTAATTTGAATATTTTTATCTAGTAATCTTTGTAAAATTAGTCCTCTACCAATACCAACATCTGATTCTTTATTTAAGATTAACACTTCTAGTATATTTAAAATATCATTTTTATTATACTTTAGTTTTAATGGGGAATTCTTATTATCTAAAGTTCTTAAGTTTGGAGGTAAGTCCTTTTCAAGTACAATATCATCACACATAATATTTAAATAAGATGTTACATTTTGGAGTTCTCTTATATTACCTTTCCATTTATAGTTTTGTAGAAGCTCTTTTGCTTCTGGTGTAATCAATAACTTTTTATTAATTAAATCTTCCATAATAATTAAAATATCTTCTTTTCTTTCCCTTAAAGGAGGTATATTTATTGGAATTGTATTTAATCTATAATATAAATCCTCTCTAAATTTACTATTATCAATCATTTGTTCTAGATTTTTATTAGTAGCTGATATGATTCTAACATCTATATTAATTATATTATGAGAACCGACAGGCATTATTTGTTTTTCTTGAAGAACTCTAAGGAGCTTTGTTTGTAGTTCTAAGGGCATGTCGCCAATTTCATCTAAGAATATAGTTCCATTGTTTGCTAGCTCAAATAATCCTTGTTTTCCTTCTTTTAGACCACCAGTAAAAGTACCTTTATCATATCCAAATAACTGACTTTCTAGTAAGTTTTCGGGAACAGCTGCACAATTTACTGCTATAAATGGCTGATTTTTTCTAGTTGAATTATTGTGTATAGATTGGGCTATGAGTTCTTTACCAGTTCCACTTTCACCTCTAATAAGTATACTTAAATCAGATTTAGAAACTTTTTTAGCTAAATCTATGCATTCAAGCATCTTTGGGCTATTTGTTTTTATATCTTTGAATGTATATTTTGCTATTTGTCCTTTTTCTCTTAATTTTTTAGTTAAATTTTGTTCTAGCTTTTTTATGTATGTTATTTCTTGTAAACTGTAATATGTACCCATTTTTTCATCTTTATTGTATATGTTTTTTTTATTTACATTTATATACTTTTTATCAAATATAACAACCTTGTCCAATATCTCTTTTTCATTTAATAAAACCTTTAAACTATCTATAAACACTTCTTCAATATGTTTACCATAGATATCTTCTTTTATATTTAAGATGTCTTTTACTTTACTATTATATGTATTTATTACACCATCTTTTGAAGTAAATAATATTCCATCTTTTGATAAGTTCAATATTGTATCTAATTCTTCTATCTTTAAAAACAGTTCCTTATATTTATCTTTTATACCTGTGTCTAAACTTATTATTTCTTCTGAGTATTTAACTAGATTAGATTGTATTTCTTTTGAATCGATTTGTAATAAGTTTATTATTTCTATAAATGTAGAAATATCTATATATCTATGACCTAAATCAAAAATATCTGAGATAAAACTAGGGACTTTTTCTGGAACTCCTGGAGTTATAGCTATCTTTATATCTTTATAATTATTTTCGTTCATATATGGAACTGGTCTGATATTAGTTACTCCAATCTTATAAAATAAGCTTATAGTCTCTAAAGTAGTTTCATCAGAATCATTTACAATTAAAGCATTTGTACCTTGTGGTAAGGATAATAAATCATATACCTTATCTTCCTTAAAAGTTCTTCTTATTACAATAACTTTTTTCTTGTCCAATATATTATTTATAATTTTATCTAATCTCTCTACAGACATTACTAATATTACGTCATCGTTTATAATATCATCATCATTTATTTCATTTATAAAATATCTGTTAATTTTTATGTAATCTCCAAAAACTAACTTTAAGTTATTTTCCAAAAAATCTATTAAATCTTTTCTGCTATCATTTATCAAAGCTACTGATTTTTTCATTGATTTCTCCTTATTTATATAATAAATAGTTTTTAATAATATTTACAGGAAGGTTATTTCCATAATCAATATATCTCATTGTATCTAAAATGGTACAAAACTTATACAATATTAATCCCTAAACTATTCAACATTATTAATACTATAAAATAATTTAATTTTAATATCTTTTTTATGTAACATCAATAATTTTATATCTAACCTTTTAAGTTTAATAGAGTTTTATACAAAAAAGAAGGTGCCTAGATATGATTTTTTGAGAATCATACATAGAAACCTTCTTCCTTATAATTAAATCTTGTCACCAAATCCCCCTAAGTGTTGCTTAAAATTCAAAATGTATGTATATTTTTCATTTCTATTCGATTAAATTATAATATACATCTAAAAAATTTATTTTAACAAATTCTATTGATAATACAATTTCATAAATATAGAATTATATTAAAATAAATAATATATGAAAATATATATGTATAAGTTTATTCTGCTTGAGTAGAATAGATTTGTCAAGATTAATTTAATTGTTATATTATCTTTTGTTAAAAATTAATCTAAATTAAAATATATAAATAGAATATTTTATACAATATATCATAAAAGGAGAATTTAATGAAAGCAGAAGAAACGAGCATATACCCAATTATTAAAAATAACTTAAATCAAGTATCCATTGTCGAATATAAAAAAGGGCAAAGATTTGTAGCGTCAGATGAAGATTTACAAGAAGTCTTTTTTATAATAGAGGGAGTTGCATTAGTAGAATGCTCTACTAGAGGAGGAAACAAATTTCTTGTTGATATTGTACCAGAAAATGAATTTATAGGTAAAATTAGTTATATATATGAACATAATTTGAAATGTGATATCTTTGCGAAAACTAATATAAAATTATTCCGATTTAAAAAAGATGTCTTTGATGACCTATACCTTAAAAGAGATTTTATTGAATTATTTCACAGTAAATGTACAAGAAGAATATATGAGTTGTACAAGACTAGAATGGTAAGAGAATTATTTTCTTGTACAGAAGTCATTGCATATTGTATATTAAAAAAACAAGAGAATAGTACATGTAAAGCAAAGTATATTCGTAATTTTAGTGAAATTTATTCAATCAGTAGAAAGAGTAGATACCACTCCCTATTGAATTTAATTGAAAAGGGTATAATTAAAAAAATAGATAGTACATATGAAGTTTTGAATTATGATAAATTATATAGATTAGCCTTTGAAGTAAAGGAATTTTTAGAAGATAAATAGTTATAAATATTATTGCTATTTCACTTAAATATAATATAATAATTTCTATAAAAAATAAAAAATAGCTTCACTGAAAACCAGAAATAATTTAGCTGTTTTCAGTGAGACTATTTTAAAGTATTATATACTACTAAAATATACTATTGTTATTAATCAATTTCTTTAACTATGTTAATAGCCCATTTTTTAGATAATGCTCTAGGTACACCAAATATAAATTTTACAACTTCTTCACTGTAAGTGAGTAGAACAAGGATAAATATAGGTGCCCCTTTAAATGCTGCTATAAAAGTTAAAGGAAGTGAAGCTAACCACATACATCCTAATTCTAAAAATAGAGCATATTTAGTATCTCCACCACTTCTCAAAATACCAATTATAATTAATGTATTAAATGATTTTAGAGCCATTAGTATACCCATTATAAAAAATATTTTAGTTATATCAGAAGACAAGCTATCAGAAACACTGAACATCTTTAATAATAATGGGATATTTAAAATTAAAATAATTCCAAGTATTAAACCAGCTAAAAACACTAGTATAGAAAATTTCTTAGCATATTCAATGGCTCTTTTGATATGGTCAGCACCAAGTTCATTACCAAGCATAATAGATGCACCAGATGCAATACATACAGCAGTCATTATAAAGAAGTTACCTGTACTAGTTGCTATTTGACTTGCCGCTATAGCAGATGTACCTGCCCTTGAATAGGCAACAGAATACAGAACAGTTCCAACTGCCCATGCAGAGTCATTTACAAATATAGGGAAACTCTTTGATGAAAAAGATTTGATAAAAATCTTATCAATAGCCTTTAGATTTTTCAAACTAAATTTTAATATATAGTCTTTTTTATAAAAATAGACATAAGTAAGCATTAAAATTAATTCGCATATTCTTGCAATTACAGTTGCTAAAGCAGCTCCTTTTACGCCTAATGCAGGAAGCCCTAAATTACCAAATATAAATCCATAATTTAAAATAACATTTGTTACAAGAGCAAATGCACTGCAAATCATACCTAACTTAGGATTCCTAACACCTCTAGAACCAGTACTAAACACTGTACTTATAGCTATCAATGGATAACTAAATACTGCAATGCTAAAATACTCTATACAAAGTCTTACAACCTCTGAATCATAAGAAAATATGTGTATTATTGGTTTTGGCGTTAGTAGAGCAGGGATAACAAATACAAAACTTAAAGCTAGTGCTAATATACAGGTAAGACCTGTAACCTTTCTTATATTACTAATATCTTTCTTTCCATAAAACTGTGAAATAAAAACTCCAGCTCCACCTGTAATACCAGATAGAGACATATTAAAAAGGAAGAAAAATTGGTTTGCAACTCCAACTGAAGCTACAGATACTTCACCTAAACTACTTATCATAACTGTATCTATTACATTTACAGATGTAGAAATTAAGTTTTGTATGATAATAGGTATACATAAAGATAGAAGTATCTTGTAAAACCTTTTATTTTCATCCTTTAAAGAAAACAATGCTTGCAAATAATCCTCTCCTTTTTACATAAACTCTTCCCACTCATCATATAGAGAGGAAAGGTCATTTTCTAAACTGATTTTTTCTTGACTGACTTCTTTAGCTTTCTCAGGATTAGAGTATACTTCTTCTTGACACAATAGCACATCTAATTCTTCAATTTTAAGTTCTAGCTTTTCAATTTCTTTTTCTATACTTTGCCTTTTTATTCTATTTTTCTTTTCTAATTCTCTTTGTTCTCTTTCTTTTCTTTTTTCATCCTTTATTTGAGTCCTTGTTTTTTCTTCTTTCTCTTCAACAATACTCATTTCCTGAACTTGTCTTTTCTTATCAATATAATAATCATAGTTACCTAAATATTCAGTAACTCCGTCTTCATCTAAAACAAGAATCTTATCTACAACAGTATTTAGAAAATATCTATCGTGTGATATTGTAAATATAGTACCATCATAATTAGTTAATGCTTCCTCAAGGACCTCTTTAGAATCAATATCTAGGTGGTTAGTAGGCTCATCTAACAATAAGAAATTTGCATTGGATAGTATAAGTTTAAGTATAGCCACTCTGGCTCTTTCTCCACCACTTAATGTAGAAATTTTCTTGAAAACTTCTTCATCAACAAATAAAAATGCTCCTAACATATTTCTTAAAGTGGTTTGAGTAAGATGATGATTATTTTCCCAAATTTCATCAATTATGGCGTTATCCAAATTAAGAGTTTTTTGTTCCTGATGGAAGTAAGAAACATGGACATTAGTTCCAAACTTAATATTACCATTAAGAGGTTGTAGTTCGTTAGTTATTATTTTAAATAATGTAGACTTACCAATACCATTTGCACCTATAAGAGCAACTTTTTCTCCTCTATATATGTCTAAGTTTAAATCTTTAAAAAGTATTCTTTTTCCATATCCCATAGATACATCTCTAATTTGAAGGACATCATTCCCACTTTGAACAGAGGGAGTAAACTGTATACGAGCTTTTTTTCTATAAGCTTCTGGCTTATCTAAAACATCTACTTTGTCCAATGCTTTTTCTTTGCTTCTCGCACGTTTTAGGTGCTTTTCCCGACCATACGCTTTTAGTCTTTCAATAGATTCTTCTTGTTTTTTTATTTCTTTTTGCTGGTCTTCGAATTTTTTTAGTTCTAGTTCTTTTTCTATTTTAGACAGCTCAACAAATTTAGAATAGTTACCATTATATACTTTAAGTCTTTTATTGTGAATTTCAAAAATTCTATTTACAGCTTGGTCTAAGAAATATCTATCATGAGATATTAGCATAACAGTACCTTTGTATTGTTTTAAAAATACTTCTAGCCATTCTATTGCTTCAGAATCTAAGTGGTTAGTAGGCTCGTCAAGTAATAATAAAGTTGGTTTTTTAAGAAGTAATTTTCCTAAAAGAACCCTAGTTTTTTCACCACCAGAAAGTATACTTATTGGTTTATCCATATCATTGTCACTAAATCCTAATCCTTTTAAAACTCCTTTAGCTTCAGACTTATATCCATATCCATTTAAATCTGAAAATAATTCTAACTTATGTGAATATTCATCCATGATTTTTTCTAAAATTGGAGAGTTTGTTTTTGTGCTTTCCTCAGATATTTTAACTTCCAATTCTCTTAAATAGGATTCCATATCTATCAAATCTTTAAAAACTTCCAACACTTCTTCTAAAATGGTATTATCCGAATAAAAATTGGTATTTTGTTCTAAATATCCGATTTCACAATCTTTAGAAGTGTAAATATCTCCACTATCATAGCCATAAATTCCCGATATTATTTTAAATAAAGTAGTTTTTCCAGTACCATTAATGCCAATTATACCAATTTTATCCCCTTCATTTACTGTAAAACTAATATTTTCCAATATAGAATCTATACCAAAACTTTTATTTAAGTTGTTGCATGACAAAACAATCATAAATTTCTACCTCCTTGAACTATCTAAAATTATAATGTTTTGATATAATATAATCAAGGTTATATGTATTAGTTTTGAAAAAGAAATATTTTATTGTGAATCAAACAAAAAAGAGGACACTTTTAGGAGGTGAAAATGTTGGGAAATAAAAATATATCAATGGCAGTTATAAGAAGGCTCCCAAAATATCATAGATATCTTGGAGACTTATTAGATAGGGATATACAAAGAATATCTTCTAAAGAATTGAGTGATATAATAGGTTTTACTGCTTCTCAAATAAGACAAGATTTAAATAACTTTGGTGGATTTGGACAACAAGGGTATGGTTATAATGTAGAGGCTCTTCATACTGAGATAGGTAAAATACTTGGATTAGACCGACCATATAATGCAGTTCTTGTAGGAGCGGGTAACTTGGGACAAGCTATAGCCAATTATGCAGGATTTAGAAAAGCTGGATTCGAGATAAAAGCTTTGTTTGATGCAAATCCTAGAATGATAGGTTTAAAGATAAGAGAATTTGAAGTGTTAGATTCAGACACTTTAGAAGAGTTTATAAAAAACAATGATATAGATATTGCTGTATTATGTATACCTAAAAATGGAGCACAAGAAGTTATTAATAGAGTTGTAAAAGCTGGAATAAAAGGTGTATGGAATTTTGCACCATTAGATTTAGAAGTTCCGAAAGGTGTTATAGTTGAAAATGTAAACCTAACAGAAAGCTTATTTACTTTATCATATTTGATGAAAGAAGGAAAGTAGACAACTTAAACATATTAATAATAAGTAACTATGAAGAGTATTGAGAAAGTCAGAAGATTTAATATTAAATCATCTGGCTTTTTAAAATATAAAAGCTAAAATTAATATAATATAGAAGTAAACTTAATATAAAGGGAGTGATGTTAGTGGAAGAGTTATGGCAAAAAGCTATTGAATTTCATGGTCATGAATGTCCAGGTCTAGCTATAGGATTTAAAGCGGCACTTGCAGCGAGAAAATATTTGGAATGTAATCAGTCAGGGGATGAAGAGATTGTATGTATTTCTGAAAATGATGCATGTGGAATAGATGGTATACAAGTGGTATTAAGTTGTACGATGGGTAAAGGGAATTTGCTACTTAGAATGACAGGTAAATCAGTATACCATTTTTTTAATAGGGAAAATGGAAAGTCTATAAGAATATATGTGAAATCAAAACCATTTGATATGGATAGAGAAGGGTATAAAAAATACTTATTAGAAAGTGAATTTGAAGATATATTTGAAATTACAGACACAAAATTAAGACTTCCAGAAAAGGCAAGAATATTTAAGTCTCTTAAATGTGAAGTGTGTGGAGAGTTTGCACCTGAGCAATATATAAGAATTCAAGATAGTAAGAAGGTATGCCTTGATTGTTTTAGCAAATACGAAAGATTTTATGAAGAAGGAAAAGAAACATCAAATTAAAAATATTAAGTTTATACATAGCAATGAAAGAGTCACAGCAAAGGATTATATACAATACTATTAAATTTATATAATAGAAATAAATGCTTTATTTTAATTGAGTAAAGTGATGATATTTAAAAATAAATGTTATTTAATTTATGCATAATAAAAAGAGACTGATTAATATTGATAAAATCAAATTAAGCCAGTCTCTTTATGAATAACCAATTATTATTCTGGTTGAGGTGCATCTACAGGACAAGCTCCTGCACAAGAACCACAGTCTATACAAGAACCAGCATCTATAACATATGCGTCGTCTCCAGCTGATATACAGCTAACAGGGCATTCAGCCTCACAAGCACCACAGCTTATACAAGCGTCAGTAATTTTATATGCCATTTTGAAATCCTCCCTTTTATATGTATTGTAATTCAATAACATTATAACAAATATTATTGAATATAACAATTAAATTAATTCTACAATAAAAACTTTATTGTGATATTCTTATTTTAAAGTTTTACAATAAATTTTAATCTGCTTATATTTTTATTTATCTTAGAGAAGTTTACCTTAAAAATAAAATTAAAGTTTAAAAGTTGTGCATGGAGTACATTTAAAAATGTTATACTCTTAAAGAGTACATTTTATTAAGAATTTGTTGATTTAAAGGAGATTTAATATGAAAAATAAGTTAGTTTACATATGTATTATGAGTTTATTGTTGCTTGTAGTGGGGTGTTCTAATAATTCGAATAAAGAAAACAATATTAAAAAAGATTCTAATAATAACCAAAGTCAGGTTGAAGAACAAAAAAGAGAGCCTATAATAAAAGATATAACTATAAGTTTTGCTGGTGATGTAACTATGGGAAACTATAAAGGTTCATCATACTATGGTAGTTTCGACCATGAATTTGAAAGACAAGGAAAGGACTATGATTATTTTCTTAAAAATGTAAAACCTATATTTGAAAAAGATGATTTGACAGTAGTTAACTTAGAAGGTCCTCTTACCAATGCATCAAAGGCGAAGGAGAAGAAGTTTGCATTTAAAGGCAAACCAGAATATATAAACATTTTGAAGTCTGGAAGTGTAGAGGCAGTAAGTGTTGCGAATAACCATTCAGAGGATTATTTTGAGGAAGGTATGAAGGACACTAAGTTCATATTGGATGAAAATAAGATAAATTACTTTGCTTTAGGTAAAGATGCAGTAATAGATGTTAATGGAATTAAAGTAGGTTTATTGGGATATAATGGATTGTCAACTGAATACAATGAAAAAAACTTAAAACAAATGGAAGATGAGATTAAAGCCCTAAAAGAGAAGTCAGATGTTGTTATGGTTTATTTTCACTGGGGAATAGAGCTGGAATATTCTCCAGATAAAAAACAAAAAGATTTCGCTCATTATGTGATAGATAAGGGTGCAGACTTAGTTATAGGTTCTCATCCTCATGTAGTTCAAGGTATAGAAAAGTATAAAGATAAGTATATAGCCTATAGTTTAGGAAATTTTTGTTTTGGAGGAAACAAGAATCCTTCTGATACAGACAGTTATATATATCAACAAACTTTTACCTTCTCAGATAATAAACTATCTTCAATTAAAGAGCCAAATATAATACCAACAGCAATAACATCTAGTAGCTCTAGAAATAATTATCAACCAAAAGTACTAGATGGAAGTGAGAAGGATAGGGTTTTAAATAAGCTAGAAAAAATAAGTAAAGATTTGAACAATTAAAAGTGTAAAAAAAAATAAATATATATATTTATTTTAATAATTTATATTTTGTTTGAAGCTTGGGAAAACGTGGTATCAAATAAGTAGATTTTAATAGTTAAATTGTAGTCAATCACTATAATGCTATTAAATCTACTTTTTTAATATAAAAATATAAGGGGGAATTTGTAATGGCTTGTAACACTTGTAAAATGTGCGAAAGCGCAGACAAGAAATTAGAAAGTTTTGTAGCTTCAAAGGATGTTGAAACAGCATTTCATAGAACTGAAGATCAAAAGGTTAAATGTGGTTTTGGACTTCAAGGAGTCTGTTGTAGACTCTGTTCAAATGGACCATGTAGAGTAACTTCAAAGTCACCAAGAGGTATATGTGGAGCAGATGCAGATACTATAGTAGCAAGAAACTTTTTAAGAGCAGTAGCATCAGGGGCAGCTTGTTATTTACATGTGGTAGAAAATACAGCTAAGAATTTAAAAAATGTTGGAATAACTAAAGGTGTTATTAAGGGAGAAAAAACATTAAATCAATTAGCAGAGATGTTTGGAATAGAAAGTGATGAAAAATACGATAAATGTATAAAAGTAGCTGATAAAGTTATAAATGATTTATATAAATCAAGAGATGACAAGATGGAATTAGTAGAAAAAATAGCTTATGCACCTAGAGTAAAAAAATGGAAAGAGTTAGGTATAATGCCTGGTGGTGCAAAATCAGAAGTGTTTGATGCAATAGTAAAATCATCAACAAATTTAAACAGTGACCCAGTAGACATGTTAGTCAACTGTTTAAATTTAGGAATATCAACAGGGTTATATGGTCTTACTCTAACTAATCTTTTAAATGATGTTATGTTAGGAGAACCAGTTATAAGAATGGCTCCTGTAGGATTTAATGTAATAGACCCAGACTACATAAATATAATG
Organism: Clostridioides sp. ZZV14-6153; assembly: GCF_020657855.1. Taxonomy (NCBI): domain Bacteria; kingdom Bacillati; phylum Bacillota; class Clostridia; order Peptostreptococcales; family Peptostreptococcaceae; genus Clostridioides; species Clostridioides sp. ZZV14-6153. Next base: position 85,261 of record NZ_JAGWCZ010000005.1, read on the forward strand.
ATAACAGGTCATCAACATTCAACATTTGCAAATTTCCAAGACAGATTAAAAGATGAAGATGTTATAAAATTAGCTCAATCTGTTGGGGCAAAAGGATTTAAATTAGTAGGATGTACATGTGTTGGTCAAGATTTACAATTAAGAGGAGAACATTACCAAGAAGTATTTGCTGGTCATGCTGGTAACAACTTTACAAGTGAAGCTGTTTTATCAACTGGAGCAATAGATATAGTTCTTTCTGAATTTAACTGTACTATACCTGGACTTGAGCCAATAGCAGATAAATATAAAGTAAAAATGGTTTGCTTAGATGATGTTGCTAAAAAAGCAAATGCAGAATATATAGAATTAGATAGAAGTAATTTAGATGAACTTAGTAATTCATTAATACAAAAAGCACTAGAATCTTATAAAGATAGAAGAGGAAGTGTTGAAATAGATATACCAAAAGACCATGGATTTGAGCAGTCTTTAACTGGTGTAAGTGAAAAGAATCTAAAAGCATTTTTAGGAGATTCATGGAAACCTCTTATTAATTTAATTGCAGAAGGAAAAATTAAAGGGGTTGCAGCTGTTGTAGGATGTTCAAATATGACAGCAGGAGGTCATGATGTAAATACTGTTGAATTGACTAAGGAGTTAATTAAAAAAGATATTATAGTACTTTCAGCAGGATGTTCTACTGGAGGATTAGAAAATGTTGGTCTTATGTCACCTGGAGCAGAAGAATTAGCAGGAGAAAACTTAAAAGAAGTATGTAAGACTTTAGGAATACCACCAGTATTAAACTTTGGGCCATGTTTAGCTATAGGAAGACTTGAAATAGTAGCAACAGAGTTAGCAGCTGAGCTTGGAATAGATTTACCACAATTACCATTAGTGCTTTCAGCTCCACAATGGTTAGAAGAACAAGCATTAGCTGATGGAGCTTTTGGACTTGCTCTTGGTTTACCTCTTCATTTAGCATTACCTCCATTTATAACAGGAGGAAAATTAGTAACAGAGGTATTAACAGAAAAATTAAAAGACTTAACAGGAGGACATGTTATAGTGAATCCAGATCCTAAATCTTCAGCTGATCAATTAGAACAAATAATAATAGACAGAAGAAAAAATTTAGGGTTAAAGGATGTGGAATGTAATGCATAGAATTTTTATAAATAAAGATTTATGTACAGGCTGTAAAAGTTGTGTATTAGCTTGTATGTTAAAGCATAATAAAGATTATGACATGTATACTCTTGATTTAGAAAATATAGATAATGATAGTAGAGGGCATATAGAACTAGATAGCAAACATAATAATCCAGTTCCAATTCTTTGTAGACACTGTGATGAAGCGGAATGTGCCTTAGCATGTATGAGTGGTGCAATGCATAAAGATAGTCAAAGTGGAATTGTTTCATATGATGAAGAAAAATGTGGTTCATGTTATATGTGTGTGATGTCTTGTCCATATGGATTATTAAAACCAGATGATAGAAGCAAGCAAAATATACTTAAATGTGATTTATGTAAAGATGAGGAATATCCTAGATGTGTAGCTAATTGTCCAAGTGGGGCAATTGAATTACAGAAGGAGGAAAATGATGAATTATGTAGTGTTAGGGGCTAGTGCTGCTGGTATAAATGCAGCAAAAACATTGAGAGAATTAGATAAAGATTCTAGTATAGTGATAATTTCTAAAGATGAAAATATATACTCAAGATGTATGCTACATCATGTTATATCTGAACACAGAACTTTAAAACAAATAAACTTTGTTGATGAAGACTTTATGGAGAAAAACAATATAAATTGGATTTCAGGTAAAACTGTTAAAGGAATAGACACAGATAAAAAACTAGTTCAAATGGAAGATGTCACTGTAAATTATGATAAGCTTTTAATAGCTACAGGTGCATCTTCTGCTATTCCTCCTATAAAGAATTTAAGAGAAGGAAATTTTGTATACTCTGTAAGAAACATAGATGATATTTATAAAATAAAAGAGAAGGCAGAAAAATCGAAGAAAGTTGTTATAATAGGTGCAGGACTAGTTGGGATAGATGCTTTAATTGGTTTATTTAAATATGAACAGCTAGATATTTCAGTGGCCTTTATGGAAAAATATATTTTAGATAGACAATTAGATGAATATACAGCATCAGTATATGAAAATAAATTTAAAGAAAAAGGCGTAAAATTTTATCCAAGTGCATCAATACAAGAAATTGTTTTAGATGATAGCAAAGATGTTAAAGGTGTTGCATTTTCAAACGGAGAAATTCTTGATGCAGACATGGTAATCGTAGCTACAGGAGTGAAACCTAATGCTGACTTTTTGGATGAAACAGGAATAGAATATGACAGAGGCATAATAATAGATGATAGATGCCAAACAACACGAGAAGATATCTATGCAGCAGGGGATGTTGTAGGTAAAAATGCCATCTGGCCTATAGCTGTAAAACAAGGAATTATAGCTGCACACAATATGGTTGGAAAAGATAAAAAGATAGAAGATGAATTTGCTTTTAAAAATAGTATGAATTTTATGGATATACCAACCATTTCTATAGGCATGAATACACCTGTAGATGATAGTTATAAAGTATTAACTAGAGATGGAAATGATTGTTATAAAAAGTTTATTTTTAAAGATAATATAATCTATGGAGCAGTTATACAAGGAGATATTTCATATGTAGGTGTATTAACTCATTTGATAAAAAATAAGGTTGAAATATCTGATTTAGAAAATAGGATATTTGATGTATGTTATGCAGACTTCTTTAACATAAAAGAAAATGGAGAGTTTTGTTACAGTGTATAATAGCTGAATTAAAACTTATAAATAGAGCTATTTTAAGATAAAAGATTTACTTAAATATAGCTCTATTTTTATAATTAAGTTTAAATTTTGATTAATTTATAAAAGTACCTATTTTGAACAAGAGTACATATAATCTCTAGTTAGAGGTAAATCATTTTTGATACCTTTAGTGAAAAGTATCTGATGTATATCTATAATACCAGTATTGAAAGCAGCAGCACAAGAACAAAGATATAAATCCCACATTCTTATAAATTTATCATCAAACATTTCTTTAATCTTAGGAAGACTATCATAGAAGTTTTTATGCCAAGATAATAAAGTTTTTACATAATGTAATCTTAAACTTTCAACATCTATAGTATGATAGTTATAATCGCTACAGATATGTATCATTTCTCTTAAACTAGGAATAACTCCACCAGGGAAAATATATTTTTTTATCCAAGGGTCTCCATAAGATTCTTTTAAGCCACTTATATAGTGAAGCAAAAATAATCCACTATCTTTTAAGACAGCATTTACATTTTTAATAAAAAGCTCATAATTTTCTCTGCCAACATGTTCAAGCATACCAACGCTAACAACTCTATCAAATGTAAGATTTGATTCTTTAAGTTCTCTATAGTCCATAAGTTTTACTTCAAGGTAATCTTGAAGATTCTCTTCTTTAATTCTAATATTAAACTCTTTAAATTGTTCTTCGCTAAGTGTAATTCCCACACCATGAATTTTATATTTTTTTGCTGCTTCTATTAATAGAAATCCCCATCCACAACCAATATCAAGAAGACTCATACCTTCTTCTAAATTTAGTTTAGTTAATATGTGATGAACTTTATTAACCTGAGCATCATAAAGATTATCATTATCATCTTTAAAATATGCACAAGAATAACTAAGTGTTTTGTCTAGCCATAAACTATAAAAATCATTTCCAATGTCATAATGAGCGTGTATTTCTTTTTTTTGATGTCTCATCGAATTAGATGAATGTAGCAAATGTTTTACAGCTGAGTTATCAATATTAAATTTGTCTATCTGTTTTAGAAGTAGATTTAAGGTTAAAAATAAATCTCCTTCAACCTCAATGTCTCTATTTATGTAGGCTTCTCCAAGTGCTAAAGATGTACTTTTTAATAATTCAGATTTGCTAATATCATTATTTACAATAACTTTAAATTGAGGAGAGCTATCTCCAACTAGAAATTCTTCCCCGTCTTTAAGCCTAACTAGAAATGGTGTTTCATTAAATCTTTCTAAATAGTCTTTTAAAAAATTTTTTGTAATGTTCATATTACCAGCTCCTTTTAATGTAAATCCAGTAAGTTTTCCTTGCTTAAAGTATATTATATTCCTTTTTTTAAAAAAGTAAAATTTTTTTTTGGTTAATTTTTACTTGAATGAACTTTTTATTTTATAAAGGAATTTTATCTTGTGATATTTTATTTTATAAATTTTAGTATTGGATATAATATTCAATTAGTAATGATATAATAATTTTAATTAATAATAAAGTTTTGAAGCAATTAGTTTGAAACTATTTAATGAAGGAGATATCAAATGGAAGTATATGCTTTAGTTGGGTCAAGTGGTACAGGAAAAAGTTATAAGGCACTAGAGTTTGCATATGAAAATGACATAGATTATATAATTGATGATGGGATTTTAATATATAGAAATAAAGTTTTAGCAGGTATATCAGCAAAACAAGCAAAGACTACTATTGAGGCAGTTAAAAGAGCTATTTTTTATAATTTAGAACATCGGCAAAAGGTTAGAGAGGTAATAGAAAAAGAAAACATAAATAAGGTTCTTGTTATAGGAACTTCAAAAAAAATGATTAATCAGATTGTAGAGAGATTATCAATCGGAAAAGTTTATAAATTTATAAATATTCAAGATATAAGTACTAAATATGAAATAGAAATAGCAAAACAATCTAGAAAAGAAGGAAATCATGTAATTCCTGTTCCAGCAGTTGAAATAAAAAATATGACAAGTGGTCTTAGTATAAATCCATTAAAAAGGTTTTTTAGAAAAGGAAATAATATAAATATGGTGGTTTTAGAAAAGACAATTATAAGACCTACTTTTAGTTACATTGGCAAAGTTTATATTGATGCAGATGTAATTAAACAAATAATTGAATATGAAGTGTACAACTTTGGAAGCATTGATAGAATAAATAAAACCAATATAGAGAATTGCAACAATTTTATGAATATTTTTGTAAGTATAAATATCAATGATTTAGAAGTTATAAAAAAAATTGAAAGTATGCAACATATAATAAAAAAGTCTATTGAGAGAATGACTTTAGTTAATGTACAAAAAATAGATATTAACATTCATAAAATTAAAAAAATAAACTTCCTCCCATGTTAAAAAATAAACTGAGAAAATGATATACTAATTTGCAATAAAGTGTGCTATAATTAAACTGTAAATTTAGGAAATGGTTTTTCTAAATGGAGTATACATAATTATAACGTATTTATAAGGGGGCTTTCAAATGTCAGGAAAAGATGTAAATGTCTTCGAGATGGCGCAATCTCAAGTAAAAAATGCATGTGATAAATTAGGTATGGAACCAGCAGTTTATGAATTACTAAAAGAACCTATGAGGGTTATTGAGGTTTCAATTCCAGTAAAAATGGATGACGGTTCTATAAAAACTTTTAAAGGATTTAGATCACAACATAATGATGCAGTAGGGCCAACAAAAGGTGGAATAAGATTCCATCCAAATGTTTCAAGAGACGAAGTAAAAGCTTTATCTATATGGATGACTTTCAAATGTTCTGTAACAGGTATACCATATGGTGGAGGTAAAGGTGGAATAATAGTAGATCCATCAACTTTATCTCAAGGTGAATTAGAAAGATTAAGTAGAGGATACATAGATGGAATATATAAATTAATAGGTGAAAAAGTTGACGTTCCTGCACCAGACGTAAACACTAATGGACAAATAATGTCTTGGATGGTTGATGAATATAATAAATTAACTGGACAAAGTGCTATAGGTGTTTTAACTGGTAAACCAGTTGAATTTGGTGGTTCTTTAGGAAGAACAGCTGCTACTGGATTTGGTGTTGCTGTAACTGCAAGAGAAGCTGCTGCTAAATTAGGAATAGATATGAAAAAAGCTAAATTAGCTGTTCAAGGTATAGGAAACGTTGGTTCTTACACAGTTCTTAACTGTGAAAAACTTGGTGGTACTGTTGTAGCTATGGCTGAATGGTGCAAATCAGAAGGTTCTTATGCTATATACAATGAAAATGGTTTAGATGGTCAAGCTATGTTAGACCATATGAAAGAACATGGTAACTTATTAAACTTCCCAGGAGCTAAGAGAATATCTTTAGAAGAGTTCTGGGCTTCAGATGTTGATATAGTAATACCAGCTGCATTAGAAAACTCTATAACTAAAGAAGTTGCTGAATCTATAAAAGCTAAATTAGTTTGTGAAGCTGCTAATGGACCAACTACTCCAGAAGCTGACGAAGTATTTGCTGAAAGAGGAATAGTTCTTACTCCAGACATATTAACTAATGCTGGTGGAGTTACAGTTTCTTACTTCGAGTGGGTACAAAACTTATATGGATACTACTGGTCAGAAGAAGAAGTAGAGCAAAAAGAAGAAGTAGCTATGGTTAAAGCATTTGAATCTATTTGGAAAATCAAAGAAGAATACAATGTTACAATGAGAGAAGCTGCTTATATGCATTCAATTAAGAGAGTTGCTGAAGCTATGAAATTAAGAGGATGGTACTAGAATTACTCTTAATAAATAATAGGATATAATTATTTAATATATAAAAGGGCTGTACTATGTACAGCCCTTAAAAGTTGTATGACTCAAAATAATTTGGGTCATTTTTTATTTTGTAAGATATATTAATGTAATCTATGCAAAAAAATTAAATACAACTATAATCAATAAAACTAAAGTTGATGTAATTAAAATTATTTACTTTCAAAACACTTATAATGTAATATTAGTAGGTTTTAGATAGAGTCTATATATTATAACTTAAACTAATTCTTGTCAATTGACGCACTAATTATGAATAAGATATAATTAAATAAAAATAGTTTTATAAACTTAATTGAAAAAATATTAAATAAAAATAAATATATTTCTAAATTAAATATGTTTCAAATGAGATAGGAGAGAGTTGATGGCTAACTTAATTCTAAATGGGATTTCTAGAACAGTTATAGTGAGTAGTTTATGTATATTTTTAATATTAATTTTTAAGCAAACGATATTTAAAAGATTTAGTAAGAAGTTCAATTATTATATATGGTTAATAGTAGTTCTTAAGTTGTTACTTCCATTTACCTATTATACCTTTACAGTTAATATTTTAAGAAATAAAACGAAAGCCAATATTGATAATATTAACTTAGAACATTTTAATAGTGTTTCAACTTTAAGTAATAGTATTTTGATATATGTTTGGATTTCTACTGTAATAATATATTTAACTTATACTATCTTTAAATACATAAAACTAAAAAACTTAATAAATGACTTATCTTATGATGTTTAGGATAAAGAAATAATAAATCTTTATGTAAGTATATTAAAAGAATTTAATATCACAAAAGATATAAAGTTAAAATATTCTTATGAAGTTGAAACACCAGCATTTTTGATTCATGTGTGCTTTTACCACCACATGATTATAAACTAAAAGAACTTGAATGGATTTTTAGACATGAGCTTATGCATTTTAAGAGTAAAGACCTCTGTTTGAAATATGTAGTGTTGTTTTTAAAAATAGTTTATTGGTTTAATCCAGTTATATATATAATGGATAAACATATGGATTTAGACTGTGAACTTTATTGTGATGAGAGGGTTTTAAAAAAGTTTAGTACAGAAGATAAAAAAGACTATGCTTTAACAATTATAAATGCAATGAGAAGAAGCTCAAATTCTTCAAACAAATTTGTAGCTGGGTTACATAAGAAATCTGATATTAAAAAGAGAGTAACGAATATGTTTAATGAAAAATATAAGAATGGTATATTAATAGCTTTAATTATATGTTTATTATCATCAGTTACTTTCATCAAGTTTGATTCAGATAGTATTATTGAGTATAATGTTCCTTTAGATAGACCTAAAAATGTATGTAAAAAAATTGATATCGGTAAAGCAGCTAGTCTTGGAGATTTTGTTGAGTATACATATGCGACTGCGCCTGAAAAAGTTAGAAGAATATATGCAGAAAAATGTAAAGCTTTAGGAATTACTCCTAAAGATTCTGATAAAATAGAGATTCCATCAGGGGCTTATAATGAATTAACATTATAATTAAAGCAAGAAAATTTAAATTTCAAATTCACTATTATTAAGATTTCTTTTTATTAATAATCTTTATAAAAATATATTATATATAAAATTTACATAAAAACAAAAAATAATATTTATGTATACTTTAGTCTGAAAATGAAATACCTTCAATTAATGGTATTAAAATTTATTTTTAATAAATAATATAATTATTTAAGATATAAAAAAAGAAGCTCTTTGTAAGGACATTAAAAGTTAAATGATTCAAAGTAATTTGAGTCATTTTTTATTTGTATAATATTATATGAATAAAGATATTTAGCTATTATATAGTACAATATTATGAAGTTTATAAAAGAGTGACTTTAATTAATTACTGATAATTGCTAATTTATTACTGTTAAATTATAATTAAATAGAGATTATTTAATAAATTGTAGTTTGTGAAAACTCTTAAAAATAAAAAAATTATCTACAATAAAGTAAATATATTTTAGGTAGGAATAGAGTTTTGACAAAATCAAAAAAGTGTGAATTTAATCTAAAATAGAATATTTATATAAATATAAAATAAATATTAAGCAAGCAAAATAGATGTTTATTCTGTAATTTCAAAAACAATAGAAAATATGAAAAACTTAAAAATTAAGTAAATTTAAATACAAAATACTAATAAATAAGTTAGGTGAAAATATATGGTTAATTCAATTCTAAATGGGATTTTTAGAACTGTTATAGTAAGTAGTTTAAGTATTTTTCTGATATTGATTTTCAAGAAAAATGTATTCAAAAGATTTAGTAAAAAATTTAATTATTACATATGGATGATAGTTGTTATTAAGCTGTTGCTACCTTTTACATACTATACCTTTACAATAAATATCTTGAGAAGCAAAGAAAATATCAATATTAATAATATAAATTTAGAGGGCTTTAATAATGTTTCAAATTTAAAGAATAATATTTTATTATATGCTTGGCTTATAACTGTAGTAATATATTTAATTTATACTATATTTAAATACATAAAACTTAAAAACTTAATAAATGATTTATCCTATGATGTTGAGGATGAAGAAATAATAAATCTTTATAAAGATATATTAAAAGAATTTAATATAACAAAAGATATAAAACTAAAGTATTCTTATGAAGTTGAAACACCAGCATTTTTTAATTCATGTGTACTTTTGCCACCACATGACTATAATTTAAAAGAACTCAATTGGATTTTTAGGCATGAACTTATGCATTTTAAGAGTAGAGACCTTTGTCTAAAGTATGTAATGTTATTTTTAAAAATAGTATATTGGTTTAATCCATTTGTATATATAATGGACAAACATATAGATTTAGATTGTGAACTTTATTGTGATGAGAGGGTTTTAAAAAAACGTAGTGAAGAAGAAAAACAAGATTATGCTCTAACAATTATAAATGCAATGAGAAGAGGTTCAAATATTTCAAATAAATTTGTGGCTGGATTACATAAACAATCTGATATTAAAAAAAGAGTAATGAATATGTTTAATGAAAAATATAAAAATGGTATTTTAATGGCATTAACTTTATGTTTATTATCTTCTATTACTTTTTTAAAAGTAAATTCAACTAGTATTGCTAATTTAAATGTATTACCTAAAGATTTGGATTACTCAGAAACTACTAATAGAGCAATAATAGGCTTTATATCATTTACATATGCAGATGCTCCTGAAAAGGTTAGAAAAGAGCATAAAGAAAACTGTGAGTATTTGGGGAAGATTCCAAAAGATTCTGATGAAATAGAAGTTTATATAAAATTCTATAACAAATTAGAACCATAAGTAAACTTAGAAAAAACTATAATCTAAAAGTCACTTTTCTAAAAGTGACTTTCTATAATAAGTTGAAAAATTCACTATATTTCTAACTTTATAGAAGTTTTATTAAAAAATATACGATACATAAAAACGCACAAAAAAACACATAAAACAATATTTATGCGTACTTTAGCTTCAAAAGGTACAAAATTCTTTACTTTTACAAACTCATATTATATAATTAAGTAAATAATGTATATTTAGGTGACATATTGGATAAGCTAATTAATTATTATTTATTAATATAATGATACTATAAAAGTTATATAAAGAGGTTTACAAAAAAGTTACAGATAGAGCTTTTATTAATGTATTGTGTATTAGTATTTTATCCTTAGGTACACTTCACCTACAAAATAGAATCATAAGATAATTATGGGAAAATTTTAGGAGGTTTATCGTGAAGAAAAAGATATTAATACCAGTATTTGCATCAGTTATGGCATTATCAGTAAGTTCAATTGTAAATGCAGATGAAATAAATGATTCATCTCAAAATAAAGATGATAAAACAAATACTGAATTAAATTTAGGCGAATATAAAGAAGTAAAATATAAAGTTGCAAGAATAAAAGATGGAGTAGCTATAAAGATAAGAGAAGAAGGTCAAGTTCAAAATATAGCTTATTCTGGAGACGAATTTACAGTTCTAGGAATCCAAGGAGAATGGGTTAAAGTTAAAGTTGAAGATGGCGAAGGTTGGTTGGCTACTAGATATGTAGATATATCTGAAGGGGTAGGATATACTAATGCTGATAAAGTAAACTTAAGAAAAGATAAAAGTGAAAATTCAGAAGTAATTGGGGAGCTAGAAAAAGGAAGCTCTTTATTGGTTTTAGAGGAAAATGGAGATTGGTTAAAAGTTAAAGATGGAGAAACAGAAGGATATGTAAAATCTTCTTATGTAACTGATAAAGCTCCAGTAATAGAAGAGCCACAAGTAGACCAAAATGTTACTCAAAATGGAGATTCTACAAACACAAATAACAATCAACAAAACAATACAAATAATAATCAACAAAATAATAATTCCAATGTGCCAACAGCTAACTCTAATGCAGTTCAAGCTGTGCTTAATTTGGCTTATTCTAAGCAAGGTTGCCCATATGTTTGGGGAGCAGAAGGGCCAAATACTTTTGACTGTTCAGGATTTACACAATATGTATACAGAAATGCAGTAGGAAAGAAGATACCAAGAACATCTAAGGCACAATCTAATTATGGACAAACTGTAAGTAAGGCAAATTTACAGCCAGGAGACTTAGTATTCTTTACAACTAATGGTTCTGGTTCTGTTAGTCATGTTGGTATATATGTAGGTGGAGGTAATATGATACATTCACCATCAACAGGAAAAACAGTTCGTGTAACTAGTATAAATTCAGCATACTATACAGCAAGATTTGTTACAGCAAAAAGAATCTTATAATCGATTTGTACTATAATAAATTGATAAATACATAAATACAAATGCTCTATATTATATTTAATTTAATCAGAAAATCTAAAATGATTATATGTTAAATGCAATATAGAGTTTTTTTGCGTTATCTTAAATTTTGATGTGGATTTATATTAATATTACTATTAAATAGTATTCTTTCCAGATAATGATTATTTGTGCAATACCTTGACAGGATAAGGTAAAGGTGATAAGCTACTAACAGTACAAAAATACTTTTAATTTTAGTTCAGAGAGGCTAAAAAAGGAGGACGAAAGATGTTAAAATCAAGAAATTTAATCCAACCAGAAGACTTTTCAATAGAAGAAATAGATGAAATATTAGAATTAGCTCAAAAAATAATTGACAATCCGTCAAAATATTCTCATATATGTGAAGGTAAACTATTAGCTACATTATTTTATGAACCGTCAACAAGAACAAGATTAAGTTTTGAATCTGCTATGAACAGACTAGGAGGTCGTGTCGTAGGTTTTTCAGAGCCAAACTCATCATCTGCATCAAAGGGTGAAACTTTAGGTGATACGATGAGAATAGTATCTAGTTATGTTGATATAATAGCTATGAGACACCCTCAATCAGGTGCAGCTATAGAAGCATCAAAATTCACAGAAGTACCATTTATAAATGCAGGAGATGGCGGAAATCAGCATCCAACACAAACACTTACAGATTTACTTACTATAAAATCATTAAAAGGAACTTTAGAAAATCACACAATAGGATTATGTGGTGATTTAAAATATGGAAGAACTGTACATTCTTTAGTTAAGGCTATGGCAAGATACAAAAATACTAAGTTTGTATTTATAGCACCTGAAGAACTAAAAATGCCAGACTATATAAAAGAAGCTATAAAGGGACATGCTTACTATGAAACTAATAATTTAGATGATGTTATAGGAAGTTTGGATGTTTTATATATGACTAGAATTCAACAAGAAAGATTTGAAGATAAATCAGAATACGAAAGACTGAAAAACTATTATATTTTAAATAAAGCTAAATTAGAAAAAGCATCTGAAAGTATGTTAGTAATGCATCCATTACCAAGAGTAAATGAAATAGATGTTGATGTAGATACAGATGATAGAGCTGTTTATTTTAAGCAAGCTAAATATGGAATGTTCGTTAGAATGGCATTAATAATAAAGCTTCTAGGTATAAATGAAGGCTAGTAGTTACATTATATAATAGTAAAGTAAAGGAGATTTTGGGATGTATAAAATTCTAGAAAATATATACATAGGTGAAGATATGTATAGAATGAAAGTAAAAGGTACTTTTGAAGGTAAGATGGGGCAATTTTATATGCTAAGAGCATGGGATACTTATCCAGTACTTTCAAGACCTATAAGTATACATGATATAGATGAAGAAGGTATAACTTTTCTTTATAAAGCAGTAGGAGAAGGAACTCAAATTATTAGTAATCTAAAAGTGAATGATACTATAAAGCTAGAAGGTCCTTATGGAAATGGATATAGTAAAGTTGATGGAAAAGTAGCTCTAGTAGGTGGTGGAATCGGTGTAGCACCATTGTATTTAGTTGCTAAAAATATAAAAGACTGCGATGCTTATCTTGGATTTAGAGAAGATGTTATATTAGAAAATGAATATAAAGAAGTTTGTAATGAGGTATATACAACAGTAGGAAATACGTTTGTAACAGATATAATTGATGTAGAAAAATATGACTATATATTAACATGTGGGCCAACTCCAATGATGGAAAAATTGGTTAAAATGGTAGAAGGTACTAAAACAAGGATTATGGTGTCACTTGAAAATCATATGGCATGTGGAGTAGGAGCATGTTTAGTATGTACATGTAAGACTACTAAAGGAAACAAAAAAACTTGCAAAGATGGTCCAGTATTTTGGGGAGAGGACGTGATTTTTAATGGCTAATTTGAACATAAAATTTGGAAATATTGATTTTAAAAATCCAGTAATAATGGCGTCTGGGACTTTTGGATTTGGAAGAGAATATAATGAAATTTATGAGATACAAAAACTTGGTGGGATAAGTAGTAAAGGTCTTACTTTAAATAAAAAACCTGGTAATAATGGTATGAGAGTTCATGAGACACCATCAGGTATGATGAATAGTGTTGGACTTGAAAATCCTGGAGTTCAAGGATTTATAGACAGTGAACTTCCTTTCTTCAGTGAGTTAGATTTAGTTAGAATTGCTAATGTTGGAGGCGGAACATTAGAAGATTATCTACTTGGGGTTAAGCTGTTAAATGACAAGCCTGTAGATATTATTGAATTAAACATATCTTGTCCAAATGTCAAAGCAGGAGGAATGGCTTTTGGTATAAAAAATGAAGTGGCAAGAGAAGTTGTTCGTGAGGTAAGAAACGTAACTAAACTACCTCTAGTAATAAAATTATCGCCTAATGCTGAAGATATTGTGGGTATGGCAAAAGTTTGTGAAGAAGAAGGTGCTGATGGAGTATCTTTAGTTAATACTTTTAAAGCAATGGCAATTGATATAAAAAATAGAAAGCCAGTATTTGAAAATGTATATGCTGGATTATCTGGACCAGCTATAAAGCCTATAGCTCTTAGAATGGTACATGAAGTTTGTAAAAATGTAAATATACCAGTAATGGGAATGGGTGGAATAACTAAAGCTACAGATGCCATAGAATTTATAATGGCAGGAGCTACTTGTATTCAAGTTGGAACTGCAAATTTCATGAATCCTAAAATTGGTCTTGAGATAATAGATGGAATCAATGAATTTATGGATAGAGAAGGAATAAAGAGTTTAGAAGAAATAAGAGGAATTATATAAGTCAGTGTAGGTATGATAAATAAGTATAACTAAATCAAATAATATAAATTAAAATAAATATAATATTAACATGGAGGAAAAAATAATATGAGTAAAGTAGATGTAGTAGATATATTAAAGAAAAGTGATGCATTATTAGAGGGACATTTTTTATTATCTTCAGGAAAACACAGTAACAGATATGTGCAATGTGCAAAGTTATTAAGATTCCCAGAGTATGCAGCTGAGGTATTAAATACAGTTGTTGAACAAATTAAAGATTTAGGTATAGACTTAGTAGTTGGGCCAGCTATGGGTGGAGTAGTAGTTTCTTATGAGTTAGGAAGACAGTTAGGAAAAGAAGCTATATTTACTGAGAGAAAAGATAATACAATGGAGTTAAGAAGAGGATTTGAAGTTAAAAAAGGTGCAAAAATAATAATTGCTGAAGATGTTGTTACTACTGGTAAGTCAACTATGGAAACAAAAAGAGTATTAGAAGCATTAGGTGGAGAAGTTATAGGTGTTGCCTGTATAGCTGATAGAACTAATCATGATATAGGTATGCCTATATATAGTGCAGTAAAACTTGATATTCAAGTTTATGAAGCTGGTGAATGTCCTTTATGTAAAGAGGGAAAATTACCAGTTGTTAAACCTGGAAGTAGAGAGTTTAAAGAATTAGGAATGTAATAACTAATTAATTAAATTTAACATTATTTGAGGAAATACAAATTTTTTTGACTAAAAAAATATCAATTTAAATATATAAATAAGAGATAATAAACAGCTAGCTTTCATTTAAAAGGCTAGCTGTTTTTTGTTGAAAATATATTTACAAAACAGTAGCTAGTAGCAGTACAATATAATTATAAAATAAAAAATTATTATATATATTGGGGAGGGTTTCGGTATGAGTAATCAATTAAAGAAAAATCAAAAAAAGGTTGTATTTTTTGGTGTTGGTGCTGTTGGAGCTACCTTTGCAGAACAATTTTTAAATTCTAAATATGATTTTAAAATTCTTTGTGACCAAAAAAGAAAAAAAAGATATTTAGAAGATGGTTTTATAATAAATGGAAAAAGATATGACTTCGATTATATAACTAAAGATGAATATAAACAAGAAGCTGATTTTATAATTATAGGTTTAAAATACAATAACCTAAAAGAAAATATAGAAGAGTTAGATGGATTGGTTGGAAAAGATACAGTAATAATGTCTTTATTAAATGGAGTTAATAGTGAAGAGATAATAGGAGAAAGATTTGGAATTGAAAAAATGGTATATTCATATGTAACAAATATAGATGCAAAAAAAATAGAAAATAATATTATACATACTACAGATGGAATAATTGTATTTGGAAATAAAGATAATAGTGAAGATAGAAAAACAGATATAATAACTGAAGTTTTTGATAGTGTAAATATAGAATATGTATTATCAAAAAATATTCAACGAGATATGTGGTGGAAATACATGGTTAATATTGGGGTAAATCAAACTTCAGCTATACTTGGAGCTTCTTATGGAGTGTTTCAAGACTCTGAATATCTAAGAGAGTTAGCAAAATCTGCAATGAGAGAAGTTGTTGATATAGCTCAAGTAAAAGGTATATGTCTTACAGAAGATGATGTAGAAAATTCATTACATAGAATACTAGAACATTCAAGAGAAGGTAGAACATCAATGCTTCAGGATGTAGAGGCTCATAGACTTACAGAAGTAGATATGTTTTCTAAGAATATTTGTGAACTTGGAAGAAAGTATAACATACCAACTCCTATAAATCAGACTCTTTTTTATATGATAAAAGTAATTGAAAGTAGATTTTAGAAAATTTTTAGAAAAAAATTGAGGCTGTGAGTAAATCTGTGTAAAACAAATTTATCTACAGCTTTTTTAGTAGACACAATTGGTAAAAATGGTTATACGTCAAATTATGAATACTAAAAAAATAAAAAATTTTAAATTTAAAATAAAAAATTTGAAAGGAATTTTGAATAAAATTATTACAGAAAGGATAGAAAATACTATGAAAAAGCTATTTACAAGTGAAACATTTTTGGAATTTCAGTTTATCAGTGACTGCCAACTGTCTCCAGATGGAGGATATACAGCCTTTGTTGTAAAGAAAGCTGATATCAAAGAGAATGGTTACACAAGCCAACTTTATGTATTAGACAATAAAAGTGGAGAATTGAAACAAATAACTTCTATAGATTCTGTAGGAGCATATGCTTGGGAAAATGAAAATACGATTTTGTTCCCTGCTTTGAGAAATGAAAAAGTAAAAGAAGATATTAAAAATGGCAAGCAATGTATGAGCTACTATGCTTTATCTTTACATGGTGGAGAAGCAGAAGAACTTTTTAGATTACCCATCAAAGGTGGTAAATTGAATCCTATAGGAAAAGGTTTGTATGCAGTAATTGATTCTTATGATAATGACCAACCTGCTATGGAAGGATTGTCAGAAGAAGAACAGCAGAAAAAAATAAATGCTTATAATAAAAGACAATATGAACACTTTAAGGAAATTCCTTATGCTGTCAATGGTGAAGGATATATTAGTAGGAAAAGAAAGCGCCTGTACTTATATAACAATAATACAAAGGAATTAAAGCCAATTACAGTCCCAATGTTTAATGTGGTAGGTATGAAAATAAATGATGGCAAAATATTATATGTAGGACAGGAATTTGAAAATGTAAAAGGTTTAAAAATTGGAGTTTATGTGTTTGATACTAAGAATAATACAAATGTTTGTATATTAGAAAAAGATAATTATATTATAAAAGGTTTTGAATTATATAAAAATGAAGCAGTGTTAAATTTAACAGATGCTTTGTCTTATGGTAATGGCGAAAATGGAGATTTTTATACCATTGATATTGATACAAAAGAAATTAAACTTCTTTCAGAACATCAACATCATTGTATAGGAAATACAATAACATCTGATATTAAAATAGGTACAGGGCAGACAATAAAAGTAGATGGTGAATATATTTATTATACTTCTACAGTAAATATGGACTGCATTATTGAGAGAATACATATTCCAACAGGAAAACAGGAAAAAGTTACAAAAACAGGCTCTGTTGATTTTATCGATGTGAAAGATGGCAATATTGTATGTGTAGCTTGTACAGGAAATCAATTACCTGAAGTTTATACAGTAGAAAATGAAACTTTATGCAAGAAAACATATTTGAATGAACATATTCTACAGGAATATAAAATTTCTGAACCAGAATATATGGAATCAAAAGGAAGTTCTAATTGGGAAATACAAGGATATGTATTTAAACCAGAGTAGATTATGAAGTAGGAAAAAAATATCCAGCTATATTGGCAATTCATGGTGGGCCAAGATTGACATATGGACCATATTTTATGAATGAAATACAGGTATTTGCAAGTTCAGGATATTTTGTATTCTTCTGTAATCCAAGAGGTTCCGAAGGTCGAGGAAATGATTTTGCTGATATTAGAAAACAATTTGGAGATATTGATTACATAGATTTTATGGAGTTTACAGATGCTGTACTTGAAAAATATCCTGATATTGATGAAACGAAGTTAGCTGTAGAAGGTGGAAGCTATGGCGGATTTATGACAAACTGGATAATTGGTCATACAAATCGTTTTGTTGCTGCTTGTGCTCAACGTTCTATTGCAAACTGGAGTGGTATGGAGGGTACAACAGACATTGGTTATTATTTCTGCAAAGGGCAAACAGGAGCTTCTCACATGGAAAATCATGAGCTTCAATGGAAACAATCTCCTCTTGCTTACGCTGATAAATGTGTTACTCCAACTTTATTCTTACATGGGGAAAAAGATTATCATTGCTATATGCAAGAAGCATTCCAGATGTTTTCTGCATTGAAAATTCATGAATGCCCTACAAAACTTTGTCTTTTTGCAGGAGAAAATCATGAGTTATCACGTTCTGGTGGACCAAAACAAAAACTGCAAAGATTCGTAGAAATGTTAAATTGGTTTTCAATATATGTTAAAAAAGAGCAGTAAAGAGAGGAGAATATAAAAATGGAAAAACTAAAAATTGAAAGTTCAGATATTTATGAATATTTATTTCCTCATGATATTTCTTGTTCCCCTGATGGAAAGTATATTGCTTATATTATATCAAATATCAATGAGGAAAAAGATTGTTATGAACATGACTTATATGTTATGGAAATAAAAACAAAGAAACAAATACATTTAACTCAAACAAGAGATGTAACAGCATTTAGCTGGATTTCTAATACAGAATTATTTTTTACTTCAAAAAGAGATAAACCAAAAGCAGGTACAACAGATTTTTACACTATTTCTATACAAGGAGGAGAAGCAAAAAGAGCATTTTCTATTCCAAAAGCCTGTGGTCTACCTGTATCATTGGGAAATAAATTGTGGTTATTGATGACAAAAAATCCAACAGATGCTAAAAAATCAGAACCAGATAGAGCGGTAGAAGGTGTGGACTATTGGACATTTACAGATAAACCTTTTATAAGAGATGGAGAAAATTTTTCTCAAAGAAGACATGTTACTTTAGAGTTGTATCAAGAAGGAAAAAATGAAACAAAAGCTATTACACCAAAATATTGTGATGTAGCAAGTTTAGATGTTTCTTCTGACAAAAAAAGAATTTTATATATTGGTCAGATTTATGAAGATTGTGCGACACCTTTTTCTGGTCTTTGGGAGTATCATTTAGAAACTGGAGAAACAAAAGAACTTGTTCCACAGGGAAAGTATCAAATTAGCTTGGCTAAATATGTTGGTGAAAATAAAGTAATGTTGCAGGCTTCTACATTAGACCGTTCTATTACACAGAACCATGATATTTTTATGCTTAACTTGGAGAATGGTGAAATTAATATGATTGCAAGCACAGATGGTATGTATGCTACATTATTGGATGTAGATGCTGTATATGGTGGTGGGCGTAGAGTAATAAAGTTATAGGAGATAAGTTTATTGGTGCAAGAATTTGCAGAACTATGACAGAGTTTAATGAATTTGACACAAAAACAGGTAATATACGCATTATTACAAAAGTAGATGCTTTTACCTCTTTTGATGTTTATGACAACACAATGTATGTAGTTATGTTGAAAGACTATGAATTAGCAGAAATATACAGCATTGATATGACAACAGGAGAAATGATAAAAATGACTACTTTTTCTAAATCATACTTAGATAGTCATAAAGTATCTTTACCTGAAAAATTAACATTTGTGGCAAAAAATGGAGAGGAAGTAGATGGTTTTGTAATACCACCTGTAGATGTTAAAAAAGGTGAAAAATATCCAGCTGTATTATTTATCCATGGTGGACCTAAATGGGCATATGGTTATATGTTTACACATTTGAAACAGTGTGTAGCGTCAAAAGGAATGTATGTTATTTACTGTAATCCTCATGGAGGCGATGGATATGGTGAAAAATTCTTGGAGATGGTAGAAAGATGGGGTTATGTTGATTATGAACATCTCATGGAATTTGTAGATACCTGTATTGAAAAATATCCTGGTATTGATGCAGACCGCCTAGGTGTGACAGGAGGAAGTTATGGTGGTTATATGGCAAACTGGATAATTGGTCATACAGACCGTTTCAAAGCAGTTGCTTCTCAAAGAGGTATTAGTAACTTAGTTACAGCATCTTTGATTATTGACTTTGGTGATAGAATTATGAAGCAAACTTGTGGTGATAAGACACCCTGGAATCATGAGGAAGTTCTTTGGAATCATTCGCCTATTAAATATGTAAAAAATGTTAAAACACCAACTTTGTTCTTACATAGCGATAGACATTATAGATGTTTTATGGGAGATACTTTCCAAATGTTCACAGCATTAAAACAGCTTGGTGTAGATACAGAAATGTATTTATTCCATGGAGATACACATGGATTGTCTAGAAATGGCAGACCATCTAATAGAATTGTACGTGCTGATGCCATTGTAGATTGGTTTGAAAGATATTTATAATAAGGGGGTTATTTTATGAGTGAAATGTTATTATGGTTTAGTGTTGTATTAGTTTTGTTTGCTATTGGAGATTTAATTGCAAGTAAAACAAAAGCAAAAGTTTCTGCTGTATTTGTCACATTACTTTTATTTTTGATTCTCTTTGTCACAAAAGTGATACCAGCAGATATTATTGAAAAAGCAGGTATGACTGCAGTGGCAAGTTAGAGTGTTCCAATGATTATGTTCAGTATGGGAACAATGTTGAATGTCAAACAGTTCATAGACGAATGGAGAACTGTGTTGACAGCATGGCTTGGAATTTTGGCAGTTATCATTTGTGTTTCATTGTGTATTCCTCTGTTTGGAAAAGCAACAGTATTGACAAGTATACCAGTTATAAATGGGGCTTTACCTGCTACCATTATTATGACGCAGGAAGCGTTAGAAAAAGGATTGACACTTGCAGCAGCTACAGCAACAGTTGTATTTGCAATTCAGAAATTTGTTGGTACACCAATTGCCTCTAGAGCTGCACTACAGGAAGCCAACCGTCTTTTAATAGAATATCATGAAGCAAAAGGAAAAGGAATTGATTTAGCAAATGTGAGTGGTGAAAATAAAGAAACAGAAGGTACAGCAAAAAAAGCAAAACAGGTTTTCTGTGAAAAATATGATAAATATTATTCTACAAATGTTTGTATATTTTTTATAGCTATATTCTCTTATTTAGGATATGAGTTTTCAGAGATTATTCATATGAATTATTCGATTGTATGTCTTGTTGTTGGTGTTCTTGTAACGCGTATTGGTATTGTACCAAAAGACATTTTAGAAAAAGGAAAAATAAAGGGGTTTATCAACATGGTTGTGTTTGTGGCTGTTATTCTTTCTTTAGCGAAGGTTTCTTTGACAGATTTAGTTAGTCTTTTTGTACCAATTGTAGGTATGTTTGCAGTTTCTATTATTGGTATATTTATTACAATGAAGGTATTACCTGGATGGAAAATTATTGGTTCTAAACCTCTTGCCTTTGGTGTAGGATTTTGCCAGATGCTGGGATTCCCAACAACATATTTGATTTCAAATGAAGTATGTAATGCCACTGGAGAAACAGAAGAAGAAAGAGCATATTTGATGTCTAAAATAATGCCTAAGCTAGTAGTTGGTGGTATGGCTTGTATGATTTCTATAGTGGTAGCTGGTATTATTGTACCAATGCTATAAATAAATTTTGTAATTAAATAGTAAATAGGAAAAGGGATAATTATTTATTGGGATAGGTTATAATATAAAAAGGATTCTAAAAGTCATAAAAAGCTTGTAGAATCTTTTTTTATGTTAACTTAAATAATGAACGCATAAGTTTAAGGGAAATACTCATAGCTATAACATGAGAATGATAAATAAAATTAAAAATTCTAATACATATGCAGTATTTAAAATTTCTTCTGTTATGTCATGTTTGATTTTTAATAACTCTTTCACGTTTTATCTAAAATAAAAACCACTCAAATATGACTAAGAGCGGTTTGAAATTCAATGTTAATTTAATTTTAGAATTATCCATCTTATAATATATAAAATATGAATTAAAAAATATTTTTAATAGCTATAACTATTGATATTACTTATTTTTATATTAATTACTATATCATAAAATAACAAAAAAATCAAGTCGAGTAATCTCTCTGTTTCAGTGATATACTAGGTTTTAATAGTTTTTAATAAACATAATGTAACTAGAGGATAATCTATGTTTTTTAATTTTTTTGATTAAAGTTACCTCTAGCTCAATAATTATAAGGAGAAATATTATGAATTTGAAAAAAGGATTAGATATTTTAGAAATTCCATCAAGTATATTAGGTAAGGGTAAAGTTATATATATTCCAGTAATCTATACAGAAGATGAGGCAACCATTGTTGATACTGGACTTCCAGGTCAAGGAGAGTTAATAATTGATGCTCTTAATAAGAGTAATACAAGTTTTAATAAATTAAAAAATATCATAATAACTCACCATGATATAGACCATATAGGAAATATAAAATATTTAAGAGAAAAATCTAAAAATGATATAAAGGTATATGCATACAAAAGTGAAGTTAACTATATAACAGGTGAGGAAACGCCATTTAAATTTTGCATATTAGAGCAAGAGATAGATAATCTTAATGACAAAATGCTTGATATGTTAAATGCTATAAAACTTGGATTTAAGTCATCATATACTACAGTAGATGTATCTTTAAATAACCATGAGGTTTTACATTTAAGTGAAGAAGTAGAGGTTATACACACAGGTGGTCATACTAGGGGTCATATATGTCTTTATTTAAAGAAATCTAAAGTACTTATTGCTGGAGATTTATTAGAGATAAAAGATGGTAAACTTAGACCAGTTGATGTAATGCATAGTGACAAGCAAGAATTGATAAAAGCTATTAAGAAATTAAGTAACTATGATATAGAGGAAATAGTTTTTAGTCATGGTGGATTATATAAAAAAAATATAATTGAAACATTAAAAAATATAGTTATTGAATAATGTTACATGATTGAAAATACTTTCCAGCTCTTTATGAAAAATTTATCTATATAGTAATTAAATATGAGAAGGAAAGAAACAAAAAATGTATAAATAATTATTTACTTGATATTTTGAGAATAAAAATATTACTGGAATCAGAAATTTCCAGTAATATTGAGTAGGAAAAAATATATTTACACAAATCTATAAACATTCTCAAAAAACTTATAATTATTGTTAGTTTTAAATTATATTAATCTTCAATGCTATTTAAATTACTAAATATTTTTAACTCTTCAATGAAAATACTTGCTGCTTTTGATAAAGTTATATCTTTTGGAAAGATATATGAAAAATGTCTGTTATAGTTGCTTCCAAGTTCTATAACAGATAGTTCGTTATTTAAAACAGGTAAGCTTGTTACTAGATTAGATACTATTGTAATCCCTAAATTATTTCTAACTGATTCTTTGACAGCATAGTTACTTCCAAAGACCATCATACTTTTTGGAATAATTTCCTTAACACTTAAAAACATATCCAAATAATCTCTAGTACCAGAACCATCTTCTCTGACTATCCATTTCTGATTTTGAAGCTTATCAAAACTAAAATCTTTTAATAAAGGACTATTATATGGAAGTGCTAAAACCATCTTATCTTCAAAAAAATATTCTTGCATAAATGTGGGTGAAGAACAAGTCCCTTCGATAAGTCCAATATCTAAAATATAATCCTTAACATGAGAAGATACAATAGATGTATTTTCTATGAAAATTTCTATATCTATGTCAGGATACTTTTGAGAAAATAGTGCAAGAAAATTAGGAAGAATATATTCTCCAATAGTTAAACTTGCGCCAATCTTTAAACGTCCAGTTATAGCATCTGAAACCTGATTTACATCATGATATGTAACACTTAAAAGATTTAGTATTTCCTTGGCTCTTTTATATAATATTTGTCCACTTTCTGTGATAAAAATAGTTTTCTGTTTAATAGACCTATTTATAAGCACAACTTTAAAGTAATTTTCTAAGTTTTTAATATGTTTACTTACACTTGGTTGTGATAAATTTAGATATTCACCAGCCTTGGTGAAATTTTTATATTCAACAACAGCCACAAACGTTTTTAATTCTTCAAACAATTTTTTATATCTCCTTTGCATAACAAAAATTTTGTATTTTTTATAAGTTACTTACAGATAATTGTAATATATACATTAATCATTAAAAATATTAATCATTACGATATTATATATTTATTTTACTTATGGTTATTACAATTATATACTATTATTGTAAAGAAAACTATATTAATTGGAAGGTAGGTATATTATGTTAAAAAATAAAAGTAGTTTTACATTAAAGAATATAAAAGAAATATTACCTGGATTGTTTGTATCAGTATTAGTAGGTTATATTAGTATATTTATTTCGACATTAATACCTAAGGTAGGAGCAGCATCAATCTCTATATTTTTGGGTATGTTTGTAGGAAATTTATTTTTAAACCAGAAAGTATTTCAAAAGGGTTATAAATTTTCAGAAACAGATTTGCTATCATATTCAATAGTATTATTAGGAGCAACACTTAGTATATCTACTCTAATAGATTTAAAGATTTCAGGTATATTGTTTATAATATTACAAATGACAATAACAATAGTATCAGCACTTTATATAGGTAAAAAGCTAGGTTTTGGTGAAAACTTTAGATTTCTTATGGCAAGTGGAAATGCAGTATGTGGTTCTTCTGCTATAGCAGCAACAGTTCCAGTAGTTAATGCTACAGACAAAGAAAAAGGAATAGCAATAACTATTGTAAATGTTACTGGTATATTTCTTATGTTTTTACTTCCAATAATATCTCAATTCTTATATAGTCATGAACTTGTAAAAACATCAGCAATGATAGGTGGTACATTACAATCAATTGGTCAAGTTGTGGCAAGTGGAGCTATAGTTGGGGAAAATGTAAAGGATTTAGCAACTATTTTCAAAATAATGAGAGTAATATTCTTAGTTGTAGTTGTTTTAGTATTTGGTCATTTGAAAAATAAGTCTAACAGTGAAATTATTGAAGAAGAAAAAGATGAAATAAAAAAGAAAAAAATAAATATACCATGGTATGTAATTGGTTTTTTCATAACTTGTGCACTTTTTTCAATTAATATCATACCAAAAGAAGTATCTGTATTGTGCAAAGAAATAAGTAATAAATTTGAAATAATAGCACTAGCAGCAATTGGATTAAAAGTTAATGTAAAAGACTTAGTAAGACAAGGTAAAGCAGTTTCTTTATATGGTTTATTTGTAGGAACAGTACAAGTTATATCAGCGATAGTTTTGATAAAGATATTTATATAGAATAAAAGTATTGATTATAATATCAATCTACTTAATCAAAATAATATGTTATTAATAATCGATAATATAAATAAAAAATGAATTCTAATAAGCGTAGATGGGTATAAGCTTATTGGAGTTCATTTTTTATTTATAGTGAAAATTTAAAGTAAAATATTATTTTACATAATAATAACATTATAAATTTTGAAATTAGTTATCTTTGTGTTAAAATAAGAAAAATGCACATATCACAGTTAAGTATTTAAGCAGATAAATAAAATAAAAATATAAATATTAAGGAGATTTTTTATATGAATGTTTATGAAAAGAATAATGTAGTTATACTAGAAGGAGTAACAGATTTTGATCCAAAACATATATTTGAGTGTGGTCAATGTTTTAGATGGCAAAAGCAAGAAGATGGCTCATACACAGGAGTTGCGAAAGGTAGAATATTAAATGTAAAAAAAGAAGATGATAAAGTATATTTAAATAATACAAATTTAGAGGAGTTTAATAGCATTTGGTATAATTACTTTGATTTAGGGACTGATTATACAGAAATAAAAAACAATCTAAAAAGTATGGATGAATATTTAAATAAAGCTACTGAATTTGGATGGGGAATAAGAATATTGAGACAAGATGGATGGGAAATGCTTATATCATTCATAATTTCTTCTAATAATAGAATTCCTATGATACAAAGAGCTATAGAAAACTTATCAAAAAGTTTTGGTAAATACATAGGTGAGTATGAAGGTAAAGAATACTATGCATTTCCAACACCAGAAGAGTTAAATAAAGCCTCACAAGAGCAAATAAGAGCATGTCAAACAGGTTTTAGAGACAAGTACATAAAGAGTACTACACAAGCTGTTATAGAAAATAATGATAAGGTATCTGAATATGTAAATCTAAGTACAGATGATTGTAGAAAAGAGCTTTTAAAATTTAATGGAGTAGGTCCAAAGGTATGTGATTGTATTGCGTTATTTGGCATGCAAAAATATGATTCTTTTCCAGTTGATGTATGGGTTAAGAGAGTTATGCAAGAGTTCTACATAAATGAAGATATGAGTTTACCTAAAATGAGAACTTATGGGATTGATAAATTTGGAGAAATGTCTGGATTTGCACAACAATATCTATTTTACTATGCAAGAGAGCTTGGTATAGGAAAATAGACTTAAGGGGGAAGGAATTATGGGAGTGATAGGCACAATATTTCTGTTCTATTTAATTATATCATATCTAGCTGGAGCCATAATTTCTGTAATTATATTACTTGAAAATAGAGATCCTGCAAAAACCATGTCTTGGTTATTGATGTTTATCATATTTCCTGGGATAGGGTTAATTATATATGCTATTTCGGGTAGAAATATTAGAAAACGAAAATTATTTAAAACTCAAAAACTAGCTAATAATATAAAAGAAAAGAAACTTTTTGATACATTAGAAAAGATAACAGAAATTGTTGAACTAGAAAAAGAATCTATAAGGCAAAATAAGCTTTTAAGAGATGAAGAAGATGGTAGCTATAGAAAAAGAGTCATAAGCATGCTACTAAAGACTGGGATGTTTCCATTTACTAAAAACAATAAAGTAGATGTTTTTGTAGATGGAAATGAAAAATTTAAGAGACTTATAGAAGATATAAGAGAAGCTAAAGACCATATTCATTTAGAGTACTTTATAATCAAAGACAGTGAAATAGGTAGGGTGTTAAAAGAAGAACTTATAAAAAAAGCTAAGGAAGGTATTAAAATAAGAATTTTATATGATGATGTAGGGTGTTGGAGATTTTGGTTTAATAGAAAATTTTTCCGAGAAATGAGAGAAGTAGGTATAGAAATAGCAGCTTTTTTACCTACAAAATTCCCTATAATAGGAGGAAAGTTAAACTATAGGAATCATAGAAAAATTGTTGTTATTGATGGAATAATTGGATATACAGGTGGAATAAATATAGGAGATGAATATTTAGGAAAAAATGAGAAGTTTGGGTATTGGAGAGATACTCATATTAGAATTAAAGGAATTTCTGTATATATGCTTCAAATGACATTTTTGATTGATTGGTATTATACAACAAAAGAGGTTTTAGTCACTAAAAATTACTTTCCAAGTGTCGGAAATGTAGGTGAAAGTATGATACAAGTGGTAGCTAGCGGACCAGATAGTGATTGGGAAGACATTCATTATGCTTATTTTTCTGCTATATGTCAAGCTAAACAAAATGTTTATATAGAAACTCCATACTTTATTCCGGATGAGAGTCTGCTGAAAGCTATAAAAAGTGCTGCACTTAGTGGTGTAGATGTAAGAATAATATTTCCTAAAATTGCAGACCACAAAATAGTTAATATAGCATCTTATTCATATTTTGAAGAAATATTAAGAGCAGGTGGTAAAGTCTATTTGTATAAAAAAGGATTTATACATTCCAAAGTAGTAATAATAGATGATAAAATTGCTTCTGCGGGTACAGCAAACATGGACTTAAGAAGTTTTATGCTCAACTTTGAAGTGAATGCTTTTATTTATGATGAAGATGTTATCAAGGTAATGACAGATGATTTCTTTGAAGATTTAAGTCATTGTGAAGAGCTTAATTTAGAGGTATTCATGAACAGAAATATTGTACAAAAAATTAAAGAATCTGTAGCCAGATTATTTTCACCAATATTATAAAAAATTATTAAAAAAGGTATTGAAAATTATGTGTGATTGGTATATTATAATAATTGTTAGCACTCTAATAGATAGAGTGATAATAAATAAAAAGTATATATATAAATCTACATACAAAAGTAGTATTAATTTAAAAATAACTAAAAACATAGGCAAACTAGTCTATACTTAATATTTTAGGAGGCGTGAATAATGAAAATAAGACCATTAGCTGACAGAGTAGTAATTAAAAAAGTAGAAGCAGAAGAAAAGACTGCAAGTGGAATAGTTTTACCAGGAGCAGCTAAAGAGCAACCTCAAATAGCTGAAGTTGTAGAAGTTGGACCAGGTGGAATAGTTGAAGGAAAAGAAATAAAGATGGAATTGACAGTTGGAGACAAAGTTATATTCCAAAAATATTCTGGAACAGAAGTTAAAATAGAAGGGCAAGAATATACAATACTAAGACAAAGTGATGTATTAGCTGTTATTGAATAAATATAGAATAAATTTATTAGGAGGGGTTTAAAATGGCTAAAGAAATTAAATTTTCAGAGGAAGCAAGAAGAGCTTTAGAAGCTGGTGTAAATAAATTAGCAGATACAGTAAAAGTAACATTAGGACCTAAAGGAAGAAATGTTATATTAGATAAAAAATTTGGTTCTCCACTTATAACTAATGATGGTGTAACTATAGCAAAAGAAATAGAATTAGAAGATAGATTTGAAAATATGGGAGCTCAGTTAGTTAAAGAAGTAGCAACTAAAACTAACGACGTAGCTGGAGATGGTACTACAACTGCTACAGTTTTAGCACAAGCTATAATCAGAGAAGGTTTAAAAAATGTAACAGCAGGTGCTAACCCAATACTTTTAAGAAAAGGAATACAAAAAGCAGTAACAGTAGCAGTAGAAGAATTAAAAAATCAATCAAGAATAGTAGAAACACAAGAAGCTATATCTCAAGTTGCTTCTATATCTGCTGGTGATGAAGAAGTTGGAAAATTAATAGCAGAAGCTATGGAAATAGTAGGTAAAGATGGAGTTATAACTGTTGAAGAATCTCAAACTATGAATACTGAATTGGATGCTGTTGAAGGTATGCAATTTGACAGAGGATTCGTTTCTGCATATATGGTTACAGATGTAGACAAGATGGAAGCAGTTTTAAACGACCCATATATATTAATTACTGATAAAAAAATATCTAACATACAAGAACTATTACCAATTCTTGAACAAATAGTTCAACAAGGTAAAAAGCTACTAATAATCGCTGAAGATGTAGAAGGTGAAGCATTATCTACATTAGTTGTTAATAAATTAAGAGGAACATTTGATGTAGTAGCAGTTAAAGCTCCAGGATTTGGAGATAGAAGAAAAGAAATGCTTCAAGATATAGCTATACTTACAGGTGGTCAAGTAATATCAGAAGAATTAGGATATGATTTAAAAGAAGCTGATTTATCTATGTTAGGTAGAGCTTCATCTGTTAAAGTAACTAAAGAAAATACTACAATAGTAGATGGTTCTGGAGATAAAAAAGCTATAGAAGATAGAGTAAATCAAATCAAACATCAAGTAGAGCAAACTACTTCAGATTTTGATAGAGAAAAATTAATGGAAAGATTAGCTAAGCTTGCTGGTGGGGTAGCTGTTGTAAAAGTTGGAGCTGCTACAGAGGTTGAGTTAAAAGAACGAAAATTAAGAATAGAAGATGCTCTTAATGCAACTAGAGCTGCTGTAGAAGAAGGAATAGTAGCTGGTGGAGGAACTGCTTTTGTTAGTGTTATACCAGCAATAGGAACACTAGTTGATAGTTTAACTGGAGAAGTTAAACTAGGAGCTCAAATAGTTAAAAAAGCATTAGAAGAACCATTAAGACAAATAGCTATAAATGCTGGTCTTGAAGGTGCTGTAATTGTACAAAATGTTGTTAATGCTGAAGCAGAAACTGGATTTGATGCTTTAAATGAAACATATGTAAATATGATAGAAGCTGGTATAGTTGACCCAACTAAAGTTAGTAGAAGTGCTTTACAAAATGCTGCATCAATAGCAAGTACTTTCTTAACTACTGAAGCTGCTGTTGCTGACCTTCCTGAAAAAGAAGATGTAGGAATGCCAGGAATGGGTGGCGGTATGCCAGGAATGATGTAATCTTAAAATATTTAAAAATATAAATTTTAAGATAGAGAACTATTTTGACTTAGATTTTAATATCTAAGTTGAAATAGTTCTTTTGTATATATCTAATTTTTTATGTATTTACAACTTTAATATATATATTTGGATAATTAGTATCTAGACTATAATAATATCTTTGAAGTGGTATTGTTATTTTTTAGGTTATGATGTTAGATATATATTAATTAAGGTATAATTGTTGGTAGAGAATAAATCAAAGTTTAAAAGGATGCGATAATATGGATTTAAGAAAATTGCTTGAACAGGTTAAAAATGAAAACATTGATATAGATGTTGCATTAGAACAATTAAAAGATTTACCCTATGAAGACCTTGGATATGCAAATATAGACCATCATAGAGAATTAAGAAATGGATATCCAGAAGTAATTTATTGTGAAGGTAAAAGTGATGAACATATTTTAGGAATTATTGATAAAATGAATCAAAAAGGTTCTAATATATTGGGGACAAGATGTAGAAAAGAAACATTTTTAAAAGTTAAAGAAATTTATAGTCATGCTGAATATGAGGAATTATCTAAAATTCTTAAAATTCAAAATCATGTTATAGAGAATGTTGGAAAAGGCAAAATTGTAATTGCAACAGGAGGAACTTCTGATATACCAGTAGCAGATGAAGCATATTATACAGCTAAATTTTTAGGTAATGATGTTGATAGAATATATGATGTTGGAGTGGCTGGTATACATAGACTTTTAAATAAGAGACATAAAATAGATAGTGCCAGGGTAGTAGTAGCTGTTGCAGGAATGGAAGGTGCACTTGCAAGTGTAATTGGAGGTCTAGTTGATGTTCCAGTAATAGCTGTCCCAACATCTGTCGGATATGGAGCCAATTTTGGAGGATTAGCAGCATTATTGGCTATGTTAAATAGTTGTGCGTCTGGAATATCTGTTGTAAATATTGATAATGGTTTTGGAGCAGGATATTTGGCAGCTATGATAAACAAATTATAATAAATATATTGATATAAATTAGACATAAATTATACGATATTAATCTAATGTTTATTAGATTTTTCATTATTAAAACTGAGGAGAAATATATGAGTGAAAAAATACTTTATTTTGATATAGTAAGTGGTATATCAGGGGATATGACCCTTGCAAGCTTATTAAATTTAGGTGTACCTAAGGAAATTTTTTTGGAGGAAATTCATAAACTAAAAATGAGCGATGAATTTAATATAAATATAAGCTCAAAAAATGAAAGTGGAATATCAGGTACAACAGTAAAAGTAATTACGAAAGAAACACATATTCACAGGAATTTAGTGGATATATTTGAAATTATAGATGAAAGTGATTTAAATGAAAATGTAAAATCTAATGCTAAAAAAATATTTATGGTAATTGGAGAAGCAGAAGCAAAGGTTCATGGAACTACGATAGATAAGATACACTTCCATGAGGTAGGGGCTATAGATTCAATTGTAGATATCGTAGGAGCATCTATATTAGTTGATTTACTTTGTATAGATAAGATTTATTCTAGTACAGTGTCTGTTGGCTCAGGATTTGTAAAATGTGACCATGGAGTCATGCCTGTACCTGCACCTGCAACTATGGAAATATTAAGAGGTGTACCAATTAAATTAAATAATGTAAGAGGAGAATGTACAACTCCAACAGGAGCTGCAATAATAAAAGTTCTGTGTGATGAGTTTATAGAGGATTTTGAGTTTTCTCCAATACAAATTGGATATGGAATAGGTCATAAGAAATTTGAAGTACCTAATATGCTAAGAACAGTATTAGGCGAAAAAAAAAAGAAGAATTAATTTATGAAATTAGTGCAAATATCGATGATATGTCTTCGGAAGTATATTCTTATTTGTATGAAAAAATATTAGACGAGAAAGCGTTAGATATTTATACAGAAAGCATTTATATGAAAAAGAATAGACCTGCAACGAAAATATCGATTTTATGTAATAAAGTAGATTTAGAAAAATTTATTGAAATATTGCTTTTAGAAACTAGCACTTTTGGAGTACGATATAATGCGTACAACAGAGAAATTTTAGATAGAAAGTTTGTAAAATTAGATACAGGATATGGATTAGTTACAATAAAACTAGGGTATTACAAAGATAAATTAGTTAAAGCTACTCCAGAATATAATGAATGTAAAACTATAGCAAAAAATGAAGATATTCCTATAAAAAAAGTGTTTGCTGATATAAATTTTAGAATAAAAGAAGAATTTAGTGAAAACTTATTGACATAAGTAATAAATTTTGATAAATTAATACTCAGCCTTAATAAATAAAAGTAAACAGAAAAAAATATATAAAATATAAACTCACTCGTATATGCTCAGAGATATGGTCTGAGAGTCTCTACCAAGATACCGTAAATATCTTGACTATGAGTGAAATTATTATACCAAAAGACCTAGTTAAGTAAATGTGTAGGCTGAGTTATACTCCCTATGTGTTGGCTATAAGATAAGGGTCATTTTGGAAGCCTGTATAGTAATTTCACTTTTGTTAGAAATTATGGAAGTTACTATACAGGTTTTTTGTGTAAAAAGATTTAATATAATTTAGACTGTATTGTGTTAAAATAAATATATATAAAAACTATATTATACAAGGAGAGATGTAAATTTATGAAACATGAATTAGTACTTGTAATAGATTTTGGAGGTCAATATAATCAGTTAATAGCTAGAAGAGTTAGAGAAAACAATGTATATTGTGAAATACTTCCATGTACTGCAAGCATAGAAAGAATAAAAGCAAAAAATCCTAAAGGGATAATATTTACAGGTGGGCCAAATAGTGCATACTTAGAGGATTCTCCAACAATATCAAAAGAAATATTTGAACTAGGAGTACCAATACTTGGTATATGTTATGGAGTTCAAATAATGTCTCATGTATTAGGTGGAGTTGTAAGAAAAGGCAACAAACAAGAAAAAGAATATGGAAAAACATCTATAACTTATGGAAAATCATCATTATTTGAAGGGATTACTACAAATAGTGTTTGGATGAGTCATACTGATTTAATAGAAAAGGCTCCAGAAGGATTTACTATAGTTGCAAACACTAAAGATTGTCCAGTAGCTGCTATGGAAAATGTAGAACAAAAACTATATGGAGTTCAATTCCATCCAGAAGTAGAACATTGTTTAGAAGGGGATAAGATACTTGAAAATTTCTTATACAATGTATGTGAAGTAAAAGGTGACTGGACTACAGATTCATTTATAGAAGATAAAATAAAAGAATTAAAAGAAAAAATAGGCGACAAAAAAGCTTTATGTGCTTTAAGTGGAGGCGTTGACTCTTCTGTTGCCGCAGTTCTTATTCATAGAGCAATTGGGGATAACTTGACTTGTATATTTGTTGACCATGGTTTGCTTAGAAAAAATGAAGGAGACGATGTAGAAAGAATATTCAGAGAGAAATTCGATATAAATTTAATAAGAGTTAATGCAGAAGATAGATTCTTATCTAAATTAAAAGGAATTTCTGAGCCAGAAGCTAAGAGAAAGATAATTGGTGAAGAATTTATAAGAGTATTTGAAGAAGAATCAAATAAATTAGGAAAAATGGATTTCTTAGTTCAAGGAACAATTTATCCAGATGTTATAGAAAGTGGACATGGAAATGGTGCTGCTACTATAAAATCTCACCATAATGTTGGTGGAATTCCTGAAGATGTAGATTTCCAAGAAATAGTTGAGCCATTAAGAGAACTATTTAAGGATGAAGTTAGAAAAATAGGATTAGAGCTTGGTATAGAAGAAGGATTAATATTTAGACATCCTTTCCCAGGGCCAGGTCTTGGAATAAGAGTTATAGGTGATGTAACTAAAGAAAAATGTGATATATTAAGAGAAGCAGATGCTGTTTATATGGACGAGCTTAGAAAAGCTGGTTTATATAGAGAAATATGGCAAGCTTTTGCAACATTACCAGATGTTAAGACTGTTGGAGTTATGGGAGATGAAAGAACATATGCTTATTTAGTTGGTTTAAGAGCAGTTACTTCTTCTGATGGAATGACTTCTGACTGGTATAAGATGCCTTATGATGTTTTAGAGAAAATTTCTAATAGAATAATCAATGAAGTTGATGGAGTAAATAGAGTAGTTTATGATATAACTTCTAAACCACCTGGAACAATAGAGTGGGAATAGTTAATAGTGAGCTAGAAGGCCTTTAAATAGGGCATTTCTAGCTCTTTTTCTGTCCATTTTTTACGTGTTTTCATACATATCATGCTGTATAACTATTCTTTTAGGTTATATTTATGTTTTTAACGGAATGCGTAAAATTCAAAGTCATAATATATCTTAGTTGAGCTAGACTTTGTGCTATAAATAATTATTTTACTCATAATGTTTTTCTTCTCTTTCAACTCCTGTATATAGTTTTGTAATCATTTGATAAAACAGACTGATTTCTTCATTTGAATAATCTTGAAATATATTGTTTAATTTCTCAGTATGGAGTTCCTGTACTTTTTGTGAATATTCATCTGCTTTTTTTGTTAATACAATAGAAGTATTTCTTTTATTATTGGGTTCATGCTCAATAGCTATAAATCCTTTGCTTTCAAGAGAAACAGCTAGTTTTTTTATATTTTGACGTGAAGACCCTAAGAGTTTTCCAAGATAAGTAAAAGTAGTTTTTTCATCAGCATGCTTTACCATTGTAAGAAGCATAAATTGTTTTAAAGTAAGATGTTCATCTGCTTTATCAAAAATAGTTTGTAATCGGTTCTGTAAAATAAATATGCTTGCAAAAATACCTCGAACTTCATTATTTCTTTCACCACTAAAATTTTTAATCATATTTTTAATTTGCATAAGATATTCCTTTCATGTGAAATCTACTATTTACATTATAGTAATAAGTTGCTATAGTGTAAATAGTAACTTATTACTATAATTTACACAAGGTATTTTTCAGTTGACTTAACTAACAACACTCAGAATCTTTAAATACTTTACCTTAGGGAGGAAATCAAATGATAAAGAAAAAACAAATGACCTGGCTAAATATTTCAGCAACCATTATATTCATACTATTGCTAATCATTACAGTTTGTGGAATATTTTCATTCTCTATAGATAATAAATATGAGGCAATAAACCTATATGGGCAAGTTATTGAGATGTATGGTACAGGTATCTATCAATATGACTCATATTTCAAGGCACCTATATTGATAGGTTCAGACTTAGTAATGTTTTTAATTGTTGTTCCAGTTATTGGTTCATACATATTTCGTGATATAGATACAGTAGAACAAAAAACAAATTTTCTCACAATTCTAGGTATCGTTTTGTATTATGCTTTTAGTATTTCGTTTGGTGTTGCACATAATCAGTTACAACTAGTATATATTTTGTTAACTTCAATTTCATTTTTCACTCTATTTACTTTACTGATGGATATTTATGGAATATCACTTTGCTATAACTGTTCTTTCCATTTAAGAAAGGTAGAATACATGTTTTTGATATTAGCAGGTACTTCAAATATTGTTGCATGGTTACCAGATGTATTACATTCATTATTTACAAGTAGTACACTTGAGAGAATAGAAATGTATACTACAGAAATTACTTATGTGCTTGATATGGGAATTATTAGCCCTTTGGTTTTTATTATTATTTATCTATTAATAAAAAAGAAAAGCTATATTTCATTAGTTTTATATAGAATGATATTAGTAACATTAAAAGTTATTGGGGTAATGCTTCCAATACAAACTCTTGTACAGCTACGAGCAGGCATTTATATTCCAATTCCTGAATTGGTTACGAAAGTTGCTATTTTTGTGACACTTGCGATAATCTCTATCTATTTTGATAAGTTAAATAAAAAAAGAATTATAGTGATTCTGTCAAATAATAATTTTTAGTTTCACAGGATGCAAGCTCAAAACAAGTAGAATATATCATGGTAGATTGTTTTTATCATATGAATTTTAAAAGGTAGATGTCGTAATGACTTATACCTCTTACTCAGTTTACTTTATTATATATTAATCATTAAACTTGAATTTTATGTTTAGTATTTTTGTTGTATTCTATTGATTTTCTATAAACCACTCATATACTGTCTGACAAAACTTTTCACTATTTAAATAGTAGCTATTATGAACATCATCAATTTCAACAAGCTTCTTTTTACAGCTCAACGAATTATAATAGCTATCAAAATACTTAGGTTTGAAATATCTGTCATGAAGCGTTTTAAAAACAAGTGTTGGAATATTAACTCCATTTTTTATTACACTATCTTGTGCGACAAAACATTCTAACATTGTATTCATTACCTTTGTGCTATTTTTCCAAATATTAGGGTTGTCTTGCTCAATCATTTTGTAAAACGCATTATCATGGGCTTCATTATAACCTTCATATTTAGGTGGTTTTACTGTTATATGAAAATTAGGAAGGAGTTTGAGGAAAAAGTTTAATAATTTAACAGTGGGATAAGAATAACCTACCCCTGACGTATTTTTATAATCAACACAGGCAAACTGGGCAAAACTTTTTAACTTATTACTTGTACATGCATAATACTGTGCAAACATGCCACCAATACCTGCATTTCCGTATAGATGTATGTTGGAAGAATAATTCTTTTCTATATACGCAATGACAGAGTCTAAGTCTTTTACAATTGAATTACGTGAAAAATCTTTTTCATTACCACCGCTTTTACCTGTTCCTGAAAAATCAAAGGCAAAGACATTTACATCATATTGCGAAAGAGGTTCGTATGCTAACTGTAAATCAAGCGTAGTTACAATAGGAGTATGTGTAACAATAATATTCGTAGATGATTTTCCACTAATGAATGAATTACAAAAAATCACTGTATTTCCGTTTGGTATTTTTATATGTTGCCAACTCACTTACTTTTCCTCTCTTTCATATGTAAAATATTAGAATAATAAAATTATAAATTATTTATTGGTCATATTTTATCACAGTTACATATTAAAGTCATTTATTTTTTAGTTGTATTATAATATTAATAATAAAGCAGTATATTAGAATGAAATTTATATAGTGAAATTCATATAATAAAATTTATTTTCAGGATAATTAAAAACTACCTTTTAATTTTAGATTAAAATCTTGATATTTTTACAAAGGTAGTAGAGCAAAGAATAGTCTCTGTACATTATGATAAGCTATTGTTTTACTATTGTTGATATTAAGGATATAGAATTTGTTAGTATTGAATAAATAGAAATATAAATTTAGATTATGAATTTTATTTTTAAACAATATTCTACAATAATATAATAGAAAATATTACATAAATAAAATGAATAAAGAGATTATCCGTGAATTATTATTGGAATATAAAGGAGTTTTGTTGAATATTGGTAAATAGAATATTATAATATAGTGTGGATAGATTTTTAGTAATAAAATTTGTAGAGTTAGTATTTATACTAAAAATGGACTTA
This sequence comes from Clostridioides sp. ZZV14-6153, assembly GCF_020657855.1. Classification (NCBI taxonomy): domain Bacteria; kingdom Bacillati; phylum Bacillota; class Clostridia; order Peptostreptococcales; family Peptostreptococcaceae; genus Clostridioides; species Clostridioides sp. ZZV14-6153. The sequence goes on from NZ_JAGWCZ010000005.1 coordinate 122,720, forward strand.
TAATTTGGAGGACAAAAAATGAAATTATCAAGGTACGAAAAAAACAATATGGTTTTGTCTATAATTTTATGTGCACTTATTATTTCAATTCTTGTAATTACTGTTTTTACTACTGTAAAACTGTACAACATATCTAATAAGCAAACTAAAAACTATTTAAACGATGTATCTACACAAATTGTATCAAATGTTGACAATCAAATTGAGTTTATTTTGTCTGATTTAAGACTAATGGCAGATTTTATTAAACAATATGAAGGCGATAGTCGATATGATTACTTAGCAAAAAGAAAAACTAGTTATGAATATTCTGATATTGGGATAATTGATTTAAAAGGTGAAGCAGAGTTTTTAAGTGGAAAAAAATTGGACTTAGAGAATACTGTTTCATATAAAAAGGGAATAGAAGGTAAAGAATATACAGAACTTATAGAGTCACTAGACGTTGTACTCTACAGTGTACCTATATTTGATGATAAACATGAGGTATCTAGTATTTTAGTCGGCGTTTCTCAAAAAGAAAGTGTGAATAATATTCTTAGTATTGACAGTTTTAATGGAGAAGGAACTATTGAAATTGTTAATACTAAGGGGAAACCTCTCTTTATAGGTAAAAATAGTGAGTTGATAAAGGATATTAGTCATAAATATAGAGGTGCTATAAATGAGCATTGGGTTCCCAAAATGATGGATGACTTTAAGAGTGAAGAATCAGGAGAAATTATAATAACTTCATCAAAAAATGTAAAGTGTTTGCTAACTTATCATCCAGTAACAAAAGATTTAAATGATTGGTATTTTGTTCTTATAGTGCCTGAAGAAGCTGTTTTAGGTGAATTGAATAAATTAAACATTTTTACAATAATAATGACATTTATAATTATTTTTATTATTGGAATTATAACATGGATTTTATATACTATTAGAAGAAAATATATAAAACAAATCGAAGATATTGCTTATTTAGATAATATAACAAATGGTATTAATTCAACAAAATTTAGTATGTTAATAAAACCTTTAATTTCTAAATCTCCTGATAGCACCTACATGATGATAGCAATAAACATAAAAGATTTTAAGCTAATAAATGATTGTTTTGGTAGTGAAAAAGGAAATAATGCACTTAAATATATTTATAATGTATTGGAAAAGAATATTATTAATGATGAAGAGTTTGTATGTCGTCATGATGCAGACTTATTCTATCTATTTATAAAGAATCGAGCAGTATTAGAAGTTTTAGAATTATTGTATAAAATAGAAAATGAGATTAATTATTTTAATAAAGACAAAGAAAACCCATACTTTTTAAGAATATCAGTAGGTATTTACACTATTGAAAATCATAATGAAGATTTAATAACAATACAAGACCATGTAAATACAGCAAGAAAAAGTTTTAATAAAACTCATAAAAGTGATTTTAATTTTTATAGCGATATAGAAAAAAATAGATTGATATTTGAAAAGGAATTATCAAATTTAATGGAAAAGGGTCTTGCAGATAAAGAATTTTTTATATGCTTACAACCAAAGGTTGATATAAAAACTGGAAAAATTAGAGGTGCGGAGTCTCTTGTTCGTTGGAATAGTGTAGAAAAAGGAATGATTTATCCAAGTGATTTTGTTCCTCTTTTTGAAAAAAACGGATTTATATGTGAATTAGACTTGTATGTGCTTGAAGAAACATGTAAATTGATTTCTAAATGGATAAAAGAATGTAAAGAGTTATTAATAATTTCTGTTAATGTATCAAGGCAACATTTAAAGGATAAATTATTCTTAGAAAAATATGAGATGATATGTAATAAATATAATGTGCCTACATGGCTAATAGACTTAGAACTTACTGAATCTATTTTTTTAGAAAGCCCAGAAGCTATTGATGTAATAGATGATATTCATAGTAAAGGTTTTAAATGTTCTATAGATGATTTTGGATTTGGATATTCATCATTAGGAATATTAAAGGATTTTAAAGTTGAGATAATTAAATTAGATCGTTCATTTTTTGTGAATAAAAATGATATAGAACGTGGTAAAATTGTTGTAGAATCTGTTATTGAACTTAGTAGAAGGCTTGGCATGAAAGTAATTGCTGAAGGTATTGAAGAAGTTGAACAAGTACATTTCTTAAGAAGTATTGGATGTGATTATGTTCAGGGTTATGTTTTCTCAAAGCCATTATCAATATCTGAGTTTGAAGAATTCACATATAATGATAATAAAATAAAAAATTTGAAAATATCTAATGATTAGAGTTCTAAAATAAAATATTTAGGCAAGTTATATAATTTAAATATATAGCTTGCCTTTTTTACTTGTATGGTTAAATATTCAGATATAGTTTTACTTTTAAGTAAAACCTTTAACTATTTAACTATTGACCATATAGTTATAGATGTATAGTAGTTATCAATAAAGCGTTGAAAATACTATGTAATATTAAAATGTATTGTAATCAGTAGATGATATAAAGTTTTAAATATAAATATTATATTTTTTGATAAAAATATGTCTACAGATTTTGTAAAAACAATTTTCAAATATTGTAAGTTGTAGTTAAAGCTTTATTGTATTATTCTGAATATAGAAAGATAGTTACTATTTTTAGACATAAAAAAACTAAAATATACAGAATAACATAAAATTTGCAGTATTAATAACTCTAATTATTTTGAAAGGAGGGAAAATATGATAAGTGGAAGAATGTTACTCATTATGAATTTTCTAAAGGAAAAAGAGAAGACAAGTTATAGGGAGATTAGCCAACAACTAAGTATAGAAGAAAGAAAAATTAGATATGACATAAATAATTTAAATATTGTTTTACAGTCACTAAAGAAACCATTAATACAAAAGATAAATAAAGGTGTATTAATTATTCCTAAAGATTTCCAAGTAGTATATATAGATAATAATGACTATGTATTTTCTTTAACTGAGAGAGTATCTATTATGAAAATTATATCAATGTTTAAAATAGATAAGCTAAATTTAGAAAAGTTGAGCAAAGAATTCCAGGTTTCTAGAAGTTCAATTAAAAACGACCTTAATGTTTTATCAAATGAATTAGAAAGAAACAAAATAACTATTACATATGATAAGACTTTCAAAATAAGTGGAGATGAAAACACTATATATAAACAAAGATTAAGTATATTAAAATCATATTCTTACCTATTTGGTAAAGAAAAGTCTGATTTAAGTGTGTTTGAGCAGTATTTAGTGAAAATTATTGAACAAATATTCAAAGGAATTTGTTTGAATGATATATATAACTGGTCAACAGATTTACTTTCCCAAATGGATTGGACTTTAAATGATGAATCTTTTACGTGGTATGTTTCAAATATTTTTCTTTTTACATGGTACATACATTCAGATGAAAAACATCCTTTAGAATCTTCTTCATTAAGTGAGCCGTATTTTGAAAATAAGTTTGACCAAGAATTTGAACAAATCATTCAAAAGAAATTGACCAAAGAACAAATTTTATTGTTAAAAAGTTTTGTGTTTTTTACAAATAAATATGCAAGTTTAAATGAAGATATGGATTTGATTAGTACAGAAATAATAGTTCAAGATTTAATTTACAATATGTCAGAAATACTAAGTGTTGATTTCAAAGAAGATATGATTCTTTATAAAGGTTTGCTTAATCATATTGCTCCATTAATAGAAAGAATCAAACAAAACATACAAATCTATGAAGAACTATTCCATGTTATACCAGATAAATATCAATATGTACTTGAAGCTACTAAGGTTTCTATACAAAAGAATAGGATGTTAAATCAAATAAGAAATGAAAATGAAATAATACTTTTAGCAATACACTTTTTAGGAAGCGTACAAAGAAACGAGAGAAATAATTATAAAAATATATTATTAGTTTGTGGATTTGGATATGGTGTAATTGCTATGTTAAAAGATACTCTAATAAATGATTATCAAATAAATATATTGGACAGTATTCCAGCATATAAATTGCAAGATTATAAGGACTGGGAAAATATCGATTTCATTATAACAACATCAAAGATAGCTACAACTTTACCCAAAGTAGTTATTGAGATTAATCCATTTTTACAAGAAAACGATTATCTAAAACTTGAAGAAAAAGGAATAAAAAGAAAGAATGTCCTGACTAATTATATATCAATTAAAAAAAGGCTAGATTTCTTAGAAGAAGATGCTCAAAAAAGAGTGTTGAGTATCATATGGCAAGAGCTCGGATATAGTGATGAAAGGATATTATCTAGACAACTTAAATTAAGTGATTTAATAGGGGCTGATACTATCAACATAATTGATAAAGAAGTGAAGTGGGAAGATGCTGTTAAAATTAGTTCAAATATACTTGCTGATTGTGATTTTGTATCAACACAATATGCTGAGAATATTATAGATATTTTGAAAAATGTAGGTTTTTATGCTGTAAAAGATGAAGAGTTTGCTTTATTACATGGGAATGATAGTTCATTAGTTAAAGTGAGTTCAATAAGTTTACTAATATGTAAAGAGCCAATTAGTTTTGGTGATAAAAAGGTTAAAGTTATATTTTGTCTAGCAAGTAGAGATAAAAAAGAGCAAATTCCAGCAATAATTAATTTAACTAAAATGGTTTATAAGACTAATTTTATTAGTATGTTAGAAAGTGCAAGGACAAAAGAAGAAGCAGAAGGTTTAATTCATAAATATGAGGAGGAGGTCACTGTATGAGTAAATTAGTCAATGTAAAATGCTCATTCAAAATGAAAGCAGATTCAAAAGAAGAAGCTATTACATCATTAGTGGATGTAGTATCAAAAGAGGGGTATTTAAGAGATAAAAATCAATTTTTAGAAGATGTTTTAAAAAGAGAGGAAACATTATCAACATATATTGGGCATGGTATAGGTCTACCTCATAGTCAAAGTATAGGGGTCAAAGATTCTTGTATTACAATTGGAAAGCTTGATGTTCCTATTGAATGGACAGAAGAAGGTGAAAAAGTAGATTTGATATTTTTAATATCAGTAACAAAAGATAATGAGAATAATCTTCATTTAAAGATTTTATCAAAACTGGCACGTTTATTGATGCATGAGAGTTTTAGAAATCAAATTAGAGAGTCAGATGAACAGACAGTTTATAATCTTATAAAAGAAAAGATAGGGGAGGAAGATTAAAGTGAGGATTTTAAAGTTTTTACAAAAACATCTTATGACAGCAACATCATATATGATTCCATTTGTAGTTGCTGGGGGAATATTATTTGCTTTGTCAGTAACATTAAGTGGGCAAGCTGCTGTTCCTGAAACTGGATGGTTAGCTAAACTAAATCAAATTGGTGCTGCAGGTCTAGCTTTGTTTATCCCAATATTAGGTGGATATATAGCATTTAGTATGGCAGATAAACCAGGGCTAGCACCAGGTATGATAGGTGCATATTTAGCAAAAGAAGTAAATGCTGGTTTTATAGGTGGTATTATAGCAGGATTTATAGCAGGATTTGTTGTCTTACAACTAAAGAAAATAAAATTAGCTCCTACAATGAGAACTCTAGGTTCCATATTTATTTATCCTTTGCTTGGTACATTGATTACAGGTGGCATAATTGTATTTTTAATTGGAGAACCTATAGCTTCTTTTATGGCATGGATGACGAACTGGCTAAATGGAATGTCTGGTGTTTCAAAGATTCCTTTAGGGGGTATTTTGGGAGGAATGATAGCTTCTGATATGGGTGGCCCTATAAATAAAGTTGCTGCGACTTTTGCTCAAACACAAGTTGATACACTTCCATACTTAATGGGAGGGGTTGGCGTTGCGATTTGTATACCTCCAATTGGATTAGGGTTAGCAACATTATTATTCCCAAAAAAATTTAGTAAAGAAGAAAGAGATTCAGGAAAAGCATCACTTCTAATGGGGTGTGTTGGAATCACGGAAGGAGCTATTCCATTTGCAACAGCGGACCCTGTTAGAGTAATTCCTTGTATTATGGCTGGTTCAATTATTGGAAACATTATGGCTTTTTTATTAGGATGTTTAAATCATGCTCCTTGGGGAGGCTTGATAGTACTTCCAGTTGTTGATAACAGGTTGGGTTATATAGCATCTGTACTAACTGGAGCAGTTGTTGTCGCAATCTTGATGAAATTAGTAAAGAAAAATGTAAAGGAAGATGAAGAAATTGAAGAAGATATAGATGATTCTATTGAATTGATATTCGAAGAATTATAGATATATGAAATAATAAATTAGCTTATATAAAATTTTAAAAAAAGCATGTAGAACTATAAATTTAAAGGAGATGAAGATATGAAAATTGTAGCAGTAACATCTTGCCCTAGTGGAGTAGCACATACTTATATGTCAGCTGAATCACTTGAATTATCAGCAAAAAAATTTGGAATAGAAATAAAGGTTGAAACTCAAGGAAGTTCTGGAATAGATAATGAGTTGTCACCTAAGGAAATTGAAGAAGCAGCCTGTGTGATATTAACTAACGATGTTGAGATTAGAAATATGGAGCGTTTTAAAGGAAAGAAAGTAGTAAGAATGAGTGTGTCTGACATTATTAAAAAATCTGATGCATTAATTAAGAAAATAAAAGATACTTTTCAATAAAGTTTGATTTATTTTACATATAACATAAAGATGTTTTTATTGAAGATTTTATTAAAAATATCTTTAAAAACATCTTAAAAAATAGAATAAAAGGAGATATAGTAATGAAAAAATTACCAATAAAAACTGTCGTACAACGATTACTAGACTTACAAGAAGAGGGGAAAAGTGCAACACTTTTAGGGATTGGTCCTATGTCACCTAATTTGTTACAAGCGAGTTTTGAATTAGCGAAAGATGATGATTTTCCTTTAATGTTTATTGCCAGTAGAAATCAAGTAGATGCAGATGAGCTAGGTGGAGGCTATGTAAATGGTTGGAATCAAGAAACTTTCACAAGAGATATTAAGAGAATAGCTGATAAAGTTGGATTTGATGGTTTATATTACTTATGCAGAGACCATGGAGGGCCATGGCAAAGAGATAAAGAAAGAAATGACCATTTACCTGTTGACAAAGCTATGGAATTAGGAAAAAAATCTTATTTAGCTGATATTGAGGCAGGTTTTGATTTACTAATGATTGACCCTACAAAAGATCCATTTGAAATGGGGAAAGTGATTCCATTGGATATAGTCTTAGAACGAACTGTAGAATTAATTGAATATTGCGAAAAAGAAAGAAAAAGACTTAATTTTCCAGAGATAGGATATGAAGTTGGGACAGAGGAAACAAATGGAGGATTAACTTCAACTGAGACATATGAAACATTTATAACTAGATTAAAAGTTGAACTTGAAAAGAGAGATTTACCAATGCCAACATTTATAGTTGGTCAGACAGGGACTCTAACTAGAAAAACAGAACAAGTAGGAACTTTTAATTTTAAGAATGCTTATGATTTAGCTCAAATGGCTAAAAAGTATGGAGTTGGTTTAAAAGAACATAATGGAGATTATTTGGATGATGTGACTTTATTAGAGCATATACCATCTCAAATTATTGCGACAAATGTTGCTCCTCAATATGGTACTGAAGAGACTAGAGCATACTTAAAGCTAGCAGAAGTTGAAAGAAAACTAAAGGAAGAAGGATTAATTGAAAAAACTTCAAATATTAGACATGTTCTTCTTGTAGATGCTATTGAATGTGGACGTTGGAGAAAATGGGTAATGGGAGAACAAAAAAGTTTAACTACTGAAGAAATATTTAAGGATGAAGTACTATCTAATGAGATATTAGATATTGCAGGTCACTATACATTCAATAATGATGATGTTAAAAGAGAGATAGAAGTGCTTTATAGTAATTTAAGCAAAAATAACATTGATGGTCAAAGATTTGTTGTAGACCATATTAAGCGTCCTTTACGTGATTATGCAGAATGTTATAATCTAAAGGGTGTAACTACTAGAATTTTAAATAAATAATAGGACTTATAGTGGTAAGTATTGTTATACTAGGTATTTATAGTTATAATTATATTTACCACTATTAAATTTTGGAGGACTAATATTTTGATTAATTTAATTTTTGATGTAGATGATACTTTATACAATCAGTTAACACCTTTTTATATTGCATATGATAAAGTGTTTTCTTCAATAAAGAATGTTTCTGTTAAGGATTTATATATAAGTAGCAGAAAGTATAGTGATGAGGTATTTCATTTGACTGAGAGTGGAGAGATGCCAATTGAAAAAATGCATGTGTATAGAATAATGAAAGCTTTTGAAGAATTAGGAAATGCCATTACAGAAAAAGATGCTCAAAATTTTCAAGATGAGTATATATATCAGCAATCACAAATAACTTTAATACCAGAAATGGAGCAAGTTTTAAATTTTGCTAAAGAAAAAAATATTAATATGGGAATTATAACTAATGGACCATCTTCTCATCAAAGAATGAAATTAAAGCAATTAAATATTGAAAAGTGGGTTGATGAAGAGAATATTTTTATTTCTAGTGAAGTTGGTTTTTCTAAGCCAGATATTAATATTTTTAGATTGGCTGAGAAATTTATGAATTTAGATAAGGCAAATACATATTATGTAGGTGACTCTTACAAAAATGATGTAGTAGGTTCTAAAAAAGCTGGATGGAAGAGTATCTGGATGAATCATAGGAAACATAGGGTAGAGGAGTTGGTTTATAAACCTGACTTTATAATTTTGGATTATCAAGAAATACCATTATTGTACAAAAAATTATTTAAAGATATTTAACTATTAATAAGATATAAATTGATTGGTAAAATAAAATTAAAAACTAGATATTTTGTAAGTCAACAACTATAAAATTGTATATCCATGAATAAGGAAGATGATTTATGATAATCAACTTCCTTTTTTAGTATAGATTTTAATTTAAATATCTTATAGAAGTGAGTATCTTACTGAATTATGAATATTATAATTTAAAAAATATTATGTAAGTTTACTCTAAATTATATAAAATATATTTATTTATCAAAAAATAATAAATAAATGAAAAGTAATTTTGTTAGGTATCAAAAAAAGTAAATAAAGTTCGCGATGGGACGAATAAAAAAAATACAAGGAATATTTTTTTTAAAAAATTTCAAAAAAGAGTTGATAATATATGTATATTAATATAAAATTTAAGATGTATAATTCGTATAATAATGCGAATGATTTAAAGTTTAAAATAACTTATAAACGGAGAGGGGAAGTCTAATGAAAGTAGCAGTAGTTATGGGTTCAAAATCAGATTATCCAAAATTAGAAGAAGGGATAAAACTGCTTGAAAAATACGGAATAGAAGTTGTAGCAAGAGCATTATCTGCTCATAGAACACCAGAACAACTTTCAATATTCCTAAGAGAAATAGAAGATGATACAGATGTAATAATAGCAGCAGCAGGAAAAGCAGCACATCTACCAGGTGTAATAGCTTCACAAACTCTAATTCCAGTAATAGGATTGCCTATTAAATCATCAACTATGGATGGATTAGACTCACTTTTATCAATAGTTCAAATGCCAAAAGGAATACCAGTTGCAACAGTTACAATAGATTTAGGTTTAAATGCAGCTTTATTGGCATTACAAATAATGACTCTAAAATACCCAAAATTAAAAGAAGATTTGAAATCATATAGAGAAGAAATGGCACAAAAGGTGCTAGAAGACGACAAGAATTTAAGGGGGTAACAGAAATGTTATTATATGAAGGAAAAGCAAAACAAGTATATTCTACAGATAATGAAAATGAATATGTTGTTTATTATAAAGATGATGCAACAGCATTTAATGGAGAAAAAAAAGCAGAAATATCTTCAAAAGGTATACTAAATAATAAGATATCAACAATAATCTTTGAAATGTTAAAAGAAAATAATATAAATACACACTTTATAAAAAGTTTATCGGATAGAGAAATGTTAGTTAAGAAAGTAGAAATTTTACCATTAGAAGTGATAGTAAGAAATATCGCTGCTGGTTCTATTTGCAAAAGAGTTGGTCTTGAAGAAGGTGTAGTTTTCGATGAGCCAATCTTTGAAATAAGCTATAAAAATGATGATTATGGTGACCCAATGCTAAATGACGATTATGCAGTGGCAATGAAATTAGCAACTAGAGAAGAATTAAAATTCTTAAGAGAAGAAACTCTAAAAATAAATGAATTGCTAAAAGCATTCTTCTTAAAATTAAACCTAAAGTTAGTTGACTTTAAAATAGAATTTGGTAAAGATTCAGAAGGAAACATAATATTGGCAGATGAAGTATCACCAGACACTTGTAGACTTTGGGATGTAAACACAAATGAAAAATTAGACAAAGACAGATTTAGAAGAGACCTTGGAGACCTTGTAGAAGGTTATACGGAAGTACTTTCGAGAATGAATAATAAATAGGAGGCAAATGTATGTGTGGAGTTTTAGGGATTTACTCTAATAAAGATGTAACTAAAGAACTATATTATTCTTTATATTCTATGCAACACAGAGGGCAGGAAAGCTGTGGTTTAGCTCTTTTAGATGATGGAGAAATTAAGTACAAAAAAGATATGGGATTAGTTGGAGATGTTTTTAAGGAAAGTGAATTATCTAAGTTAAAAGGAAATATAGGTATTGGACATGTTAGATATTCAACAGCTGGAGGAAGTCATGTTTCTAACTGTCAGCCTTTAGTTGGAAGTTGCAGAAAAAGACAATTAGCTATAGCTCATAATGGAAATCTAGTAAATGCAAATTATTTAAAAGATATGCTAGAAGAAGATGGATATATGTTCCAAACTAATTCAGATACAGAAGTAATTTTATATATACTTGCAAGATATTACAAAGGTGATATAGTAGAAAGTTTAAAAGTAACAATGGACTATATCAAAGGTGCATATGCTCTTGTAATAATGAGTCAAGATGAATTGGTTGCAGTTAGAGACCCACATGGATTTAGACCTCTTGTACTTGGTAAAAAGGGTGATGAATATATATTTGCATCAGAAAATTGTGCAATAGACATACTTGGCGGAGAAGTTGTAAGAGATGTAGAGCCAGGAGAAATAATAGTAGTTAAAGATGGTGAATTAAAATCATATTTTTATTCAGAAAATTATAAACCAGTTAAGAAAAGTTGTATATTTGAACACATATACTTTGCAAGAAATGATGCAACTATAGATAATGTAAATGCATATGAATTCAGAATTAAATGTGGGGAAAGATTAGCTCAAGATGAAAATGTAAAAGCAGATGTAGTAGTTCCAGTTCCTGATTCAGGTTGGCCAGGGGCTATTGGTTATGCAAATGCTAGTGGATTAAAAATAAGTGAAGGTCTAGTTAAAAATAGATATGTAGGAAGAACATTTATAAAACCTACACAAGAGGAAAGAGAGATAGCTGTAAAAATAAAATTAAATCCTCTTTCAACAGTAATAAAAGGAAAATCTATAATTTTAGTAGATGATTCAATAGTAAGAGGAACTACATCTAAACAGTTAGTAAAATCTTTAAGAGAAGCGGGAGCAAAAGAAATTCATCTTAGAATAACATCTCCTCCAGTCGCTTACTCTTGTTATTATGGAATAGATACTCCAAATCGCTCTAAGTTAATTGCATCAAGTAACAACGTAGAAGAAATGAGAGAATATATTGGATGTGATAGTTTAAAATTCCTAGATATAGAAGGAATGTTAGATGCAGCAGAGCATAAGTCTACTTTCTGTAAAGCTTGTTTTGATGGAGAATACCCAGTTAAAAAAATTGATAAGGAGGAACTACTTTCATGTTAACATATAAAGAATCAGGTGTAGATATAGATGAAGGAAATAGAGCAGTAGACCTTATAAAAGGGAAAATTAAAGGAACTTATGATGGAAATGTAGTTGGAGATTTAGGAAACTTTAGTGGATTATACAGTTTAAAAGATTTTGTAGGAATGAAAGAACCAGTTTTGCTTGCATCTACAGATGGTGTTGGGACTAAGTTAAAAATAGCTCAAATGATGGACAAGCATGATACTGTTGGAATAGATTTAGTTGCAATGTGTGTAAATGATTTAATATGTCAAGGTGCTAAGCCATTATTTTTCCTTGATTATATAGCTCTTGGAAAATTAGTTCCTGAGCATATAGAAAAAGTAGTTGGCGGAATAGCAGACGGCTGTAAGATGTCTGGTTGTGCACTAATTGGTGGAGAAACTGCTGAAATGCCTGGAATGTATGGAGATGATGATTATGATTTAGCAGGATTCTCTGTAGGTATAGCAGACAAAGAAAAGATTGTTTCTGGAAATGATGTTAAATCAGGAGATGTATTAGTTGGTATATCTTCAAGTGGAGTACACAGTAATGGATTTTCTTTCATAAGAAAGATATTCTTAGAAACTTATGATTATAAGATGGAACAATATGTAGAAGAACTAGGAATGACAGTTGGGGAAGCACTTTTAACACCAACTAAAATATATGTTAAGTTAGCTTTAGATGTATTGGCTAAACATGATATAAAAGCTATAGCTCACATAACTGGTGGAGGGCTTATAGAAAATATAACAAGAGTTATACCTAAAGGATTAGGATTAGATATAAATAAAAAATCTTGGGAGAAACCTCCTATATTCAAAATGATAGAAGGTTTTAATGCTGTAGATGAGAGAGAACTTCATAAGAGTTTTAACATGGGTATTGGACTAGTTTTAATAGTAGATAAAGAAAATGCCAACGATGTTGTAAACTTTATAAATAATAGAGAAAATGACAATGCTTCTTATGTAGATAAAAAGTATAGTGAATTATTAGAAGATAAAGCATATATAATTGGTGAAGTAGTAGATAGTCATGAAGGTGTAGAATTATGCTAAATATAGGAGTTTTAATATCTGGTGGAGGAACAAATTTACAAGCAGTTATAGATGGTACTGAGTCTGGAAAGATAAAAGGTCAGGTTAAGGTAGTTATCTCAAGTAAGCAAGATGCTTATGGTTTAGAGAGAGCTAAAAATCATAACATAAAGGCAATTTGTGAAACTAATGAAGACAAGATAATAGAAATTCTTAAAGAAAATAAAATAGATTTAGTAGTTTTGGCTGGTTATTTAAAAATAATCAGCCCAAAGCTGGTTAATGAGTTTAGAAACAAAATGATAAACATACATCCATCATTAATTCCTTCATTTTGCGGAGCTGGATTCTATGGAGAAAGAGTCCATCAGGGAGTAATAGATTATGGGGCTAAAGTAACTGGTGCTACAGTTCATTTTGTGGATGAAGGTGCTGACACTGGACCAATAATAATGCAAGATGTAGTTAAGGTAAATCAAGATGATGATGCAAAAACACTTGCACAAAGAGTGTTAGAAGTTGAACATAGGATTTTGGAAGAGAGTTTAAGTCTTTTTTGTGAAAATAAATTAAAACTTCAAGGTAGGAGAGTGTTTATAAATGAGTAAGAGAGCTTTAATAAGTGTAACTGACAAAACAGGTGTAGTTGAATTTGCTAAAGAATTAAATAAGCTAGACTATGAAATTATATCTACAGGAAATACTTTTAAGACATTAAAAGAAAATGGAGTTAATGTAATGCAAGTTGAAGATGTTACAAACTTCCCAGAAATATTGGATGGAAGAGTAAAAACATTAAATCCATATATACATGGTGGAATACTTTACAAAAGAGACAAAGAATCTCATGTAGAAACTGTAAATGAACATAAAATACATTCAATAGATTTAGTAGCTGTAAATCTATACGATTTTGAAGGAACTTTAAAAGCTGGAAAAAGCCACGATGAAATGATAGAAAATATAGATATCGGTGGACCATCTATGATACGTTCTGCTGCTAAAAACTATAAAGATGTAATAGTAGTAGTAGATATAAAAGATTATGATTCTATAATAGAAAAATTAAAAACAGACACAATGACATTAGAAGATAGAAAAAAATTATCATATAAAGCTTTCTCAACTACAGGAAGATATGATGCTTTAATATCTAGCTATTTTGCTGAAGAAGTAGGAGATACATATCCTGACATATTAAATTTAACTTTCCAAAAAGAACAAACTTTAAGATATGGAGAAAATCCACATCAAAATGGTTTCTTATATTCACAATCAAATGCAAAAAATCCAATCTTAAATTATGAACAACTAGGTGGTAAAGAACTTTCTTTCAACAACTTAAATGATTTACATGGTTGCTTAGAAGTTATGAGAGAATTTAAAGATAGTGAAGAAGTAGTTTCAGTAGCTATAAAACATGCTAATTCATGTGGTGTAGGATTAGGAAAAGATGCTTTTGAAGCATATACAAAATGTTATGAAGCAGACAAGGTATCAATCTTTGGTGGAATAGTAGGAATAACTTCTACTATAGACAAATCTACAGCAGAGAAATTAAATGAAATATTCTTAGAAATAGTAGTAGCATATGATTTTGAACCAGAGGCATTAGAGATACTTAAACAAAAGAAAAACCTAAGAATCTTAAAATTAGCTAAGATAGAAAATAGTTTACAACCATATGAAATGAAATACTTAGATGGAAAATTATTGATACAAGATAGAAACAATATATTAGCAGAAAAAAGCGAAAATGTAACAAAAGCAAAACCAACAGATGAACAACTTAAAGATATGGAATTTGGTATGAGAGTAGTAAAAAACATGAAATCAAATGCAATTGCAATAGTAAAAAATGGTCAAACTCTAGCTTTAGGTTGTGGACAAACATCAAGAATTTGGGCATTAAAAAATGCTCTTGAAAACAATAAAGATAAAGATTTTACAGGAGCTGTTTTAGCATCAGATGCATTTTTCCCATTTGATGATTGTGTAACATTAGCTCATGAATATGGAATATCAGCAGTAGTTCAGCCAGGTGGCTCTATAAAAGATAAAGATTCAATAGAAGCTTGTGATAAGTATGATATGGTTATGGTATTTACAGGAATAAGACACTTCAAACACTAAGGAGGATATTATGAAGATATTGGTTGTAGGCGGTGGCGGAAGAGAACATGCTATATGCTGGAAATTAAGCAATGAAAAAAATGTAGAAAAAGTTTATTGTGCGCCAGGTAATGCAGGAATCGCAAATGTAGCAGAATGTGTAAATATAGGTGATACTGATGTAGAAGGACTTTTAAAGTTTGCCAAGGATAACAACATAGGTCTAACAATAGTAGGTCCAGAAGTACCACTAGTTATGGGAATAGTAGATGAATTTGAAAAAGAAGGTTTAAGAGTATTTGGACCTAATAAAAAATGTGCTCAACTTGAAGGAAGTAAAGCTTTTTCAAAAGATTTTATGATAAAGCATAACATACCTACTGCAAAATATAAAGAATATACAAACTTAGAAGAAGCTATATCAGAAATAGATAGCTTTGGGTATCCAGTAGTAATAAAAGCGGACGGATTAGCTGCTGGAAAAGGTGTTGTAATACCTGAAAATAGAGAAGATGCTATAGCAACTTTAAAAGAAATGATGTCAGATAAGAAATTTGGAACTGCTGGAGATAAAATAGTAATTGAAGAATTTTTAAAAGGTATAGAAACTTCCATCTTGGCATTTGTAGACAATGATACAATAGTTCCTATGGCAAGTGCAAAAGACCATAAAAAGGTAAACAATTATGAACAAGGACCGAACACAGGTGGAATGGGAACTTTTTCACCTAGTGAAATCTATACAGAAGAATTAGCAAATAAAGTAAAAGAAACAGTACTAGAAAAAACATTGGAAGGATTCAAAAAAGATGGACTTAACTTTAAAGGTATTTTATTTGTTGGTCTTATGATAACTGATGATGGAGAGAAAGTACTTGAATATAATGTAAGATTTGGAGACCCTGAAACACAATCTGTTTTATTTAGATTAGAAACAGATTTACATGAAATAATGGAAGCTATACTTGACAACAAGTTAAAAGACATAGAAATAAATTATAGTGATGATGAAGCTGTATGTGTTATGCTTACATCAGGAGGGTATCCAGACAGTTATGAAAAAGGAAAAGTTATAACTGGTCTTGAAAATTTGGATGATGATATAGTAGTATTCCACAGTGGTACTAAGATGCTTGATGGTAATTTAGTTACTAATGGAGGAAGAGTAATTGGTATAACTGCAAAATCAACTACAGTTAAGGATGCAGCAGAAAAAGTTTATGAAAATATAAAGAAAGTAAACTTTGAAGGGATGCACTATAGAACAGACATAGGAAGATAATTTTTCTAAAATGGAGGATAAGGTATGTTGAATACTGAAAATAAAGACTCAATGGTTAGAAGAGTACTAGTTGAAAAAAGAGAAGGTTTTGACCTTGAGGCTAAAGCTTTAAAAAAGGATTTAGTGGAAAGTTTACACATAAGTAGTATAGAAGATTTAAGAATATTAAATAGATATGATGTAGAAGGAATATCAGAAGATGTTTACGAAAATGCAGCAAAGACAATCTTTTCTGAGCCAAATCTAGATGTAGTATACTATGAGGAAATACCAGAATTAAATGGACAAAGAGTATTTGCAATAGAATTTCTACCTGGTCAATATGACCAAAGGGGTGACTGGGCAGCTCAATGTGTCCAAATAGTAAATCAAGGTATAAGACCTGCTATCAATACAGCAAAGGTTTATATATTATCAGGTAAAATAACTGATGAAGAATTTAGCAAAATAAAAGATTACTGCATAAATCCAGTGGATAGTAGAGAAGCATCTTTAGAAAAACCAGAAACATTAAAAATGGAAACTGAGATACCAACATCAGTTGAAATATTAGATGGATTTATAGATTTAAATGAAGATGGATTAAAATCATTTGTAAGTGACAAAGGGTTAGCAATGACTTTAGGAGACTTACAACATGTTCAAAAATACTTTAAAGATACAGAAAAGAGAAACCCAACTATAACAGAAATAAAAGTTTTAGATACTTATTGGTCTGATCATTGTAGACATACTACTTTTATGACTGAAATAGAAAATGTAAAAATAGAAGATGGTAAGTTTAATGATATAGTAAAAGAAGCGTATCAAATGTATCTTAACTCAAGAGACAATGTATATGTAAACAGACACAAAGATATATGCTTAATGGATATAGCTACAGTTGCAGTAAAAGAATTAAAGAAAAATGGTAAGTTAAATGATTTAGACGAAAGTGAAGAAATAAATGCATGTAGTATAAATGTAGATGTTGAAGTTGATGGAAAGATGGAAAAATATTTAGTAATGTTTAAAAATGAAACTCATAACCATCCAACTGAAATAGAGCCATTTGGTGGAGCAGCTACTTGTTTAGGTGGAGCTATAAGAGACCCATTATCAGGAAGAAGCTATGTTTATCAAGCAATGCGTGTTACAGGAAGTGCTGACCCAAGAACAACTTTAGAGGACACTTTACCTGGAAAGCTTATGCAAAGAAAAATAACTACAGAAGCAGCTCATGGATATAGCTCATATGGTAACCAAATAGGTCTTACAACTGGACAAGTTGCAGAAGTATATGACGAAAACTTTGTTGCAAAGAGAATGGAAATAGGTGCGGTTATAGCAGCAGCACCAAAAGAAAATGTAGTAAGAGAAAGACCTGAAGCAGGAGATGTAATAGTTCTTCTTGGAGGAAAAACAGGAAGAGATGGCTGTGGAGGTGCAACTGGTTCATCTAAAGAACATAGTGAAGAGTCAATATTAACTTGTAGTGCGGAAGTTCAAAAAGGTGATGCTCCTAACGAAAGAAAAATACAAAGATTCTTTAGAAATAAAGAAGTTGCTCAAATGATAAAAAGATGTAATGACTTTGGAGCAGGTGGAGTTTGTGTTGCTATAGGTGAGATTGCTGATAGTTTAGATATAAATTTAGACTTAGTTCCTAAAAAATACGATGGACTTGATGGAACAGAACTTTCAATATCAGAATCACAAGAGCGTATGGCAGTAGCTATAAAAAAAGAAAATAAAGATAAATTTATACAATTAGCTGTAGAAGAAAACTTAGAAGCTACACATGTAGCTACAGTAACTGACACAGGATATTTAAGAATGTTCTGGAATGGAAAGGCAATTGTTGATATAAATAGAGAATTTTTAGATACAAATGGAGTAAAACAAACTACTAATGTTCATGTTGCTAAAGTAGATGAAGAAAATACATTCTTTGCTTCTAATGAAATCGTAAAAGATGTTAAATCTGCAAGTATGAAAGATAAATTTACAAAAGTATTATCAGACCTTAACGTTTGTTCTCAAAAAGGATTAGTAGAGATGTTTGATAATACAATTGGTGGTAATACAGTACTTATGCCATTTGGTGGAAAATATCAAGCTACTCCAACTCAAGGTATGGTTGCTAAGATACCAGTTCTTGGTGGAGAGACTAATACTTCTACAATAATGACTTATGGATATAATCCAAAAGTAGGAAAATGGAGTCCATTCCATGGAGCTTTATATGCAGTAGTAGAATCTGTATGTAAATTAGTTGCCATTGGAGGAAATTACAGTACAACAAGACTTACATTCCAAGAGTACTTTGAAAAACTTGGTAATAATCCAGAAAAATGGGGCAAACCATTCTCAGCACTTTTAGGAGCATTTTATGCACAAAGTAAGTTCGAGATACCTGCTATAGGTGGAAAAGACAGTATGTCTGGTACATTCAAAGATATTGAAGTTCCACCAACATTAGTTTCATTTGCTGTTGATACAGTAGATGCTAGAAAAGTAGTATCTCCAGAATTTAAAAAAGCAGATTCAAAAGTAGTAATGTTATGTGTAAATAAAGCAGAAAATGATGTTATAGACTTTGAAGAATTAAAGAAAAACTTAGATAAAGTAAGAGAACTTATACATGGAAACAAAGTTTTATCAACATATGCATTAGGATTTGCAGGTGTAGGTGAAGCAATAAGTAAAATGGCTTTTGGTAATAAAATAGGATTTAAGTTTAGTGAAGAAGCTGAAAAAGTATGTACAGATGATAAATTATTTGAAGCTAGTTATGGAAATATAGTACTTGAATTAGCAAATGATGATTTGAGCATGTTAGATGGATATAATTACATAGTGCTTGGAAGTACAGTTAAAGATGCTAGTATATTCATTAAAGGAGAAGAACTTTCATTAGATGAATTATATAAAGCGCATTGTAGTACTTTAGAGCCTATATTCCCAACTAAAACAGAAGAAGTAAAATCAAAAATAGAGACTATAAGCTATATATCACAAGGAGAGGCTAAAAAATCATCATTAAGTATAGCTACTCCAAGAGTATTTATACCAGCATTCCCTGGAACAAACTGTGAATATGACTCTGCAAGAGCATTTGAAAGAGCAGGGGCTAATGCAAATATAAGAGTATTTAAGAATTTAACTTATAAAGACATAGAAGATTCTATAGATACAATAGTGAATGAAATAAAATCTTCTCAAATAATAATGTTACCAGGAGGATTTAGTGCTGGTGATGAGCCAGATGGTTCTGGTAAATTTATAGCTACTGTATTTAGAAACCCTAGAGTTCAAGAAGCTATAAATGAGTTTTTAACTCAAAAAGATGGTCTAATGTTAGGTATCTGTAATGGATTCCAAGTGTTAATTAAGTTAGGTTTAGTTCCATATGGAGAAATAAGAGTTCCAAGTGAAAGTGCACCAACGCTTACTTACAATAATATTGGCCATCATCAAGCTAAGATTGCTAGAACTAGAATTTCATCTAATAAATCTCCTTGGTTAGCTCAAACTAATGTTGGAGATATTCACAATATAGCAATTTCTCATGGAGAAGGTAAATTTGTTGCTAGTGAAGATGTTATGAGAGAATTAATTGCTAATGGACAAGTAGCAACTCAGTATGTTGATTTTAATAATGAAGCTACTTATGATATTGAGTTTAATCCAAATGGTTCATTCTATGGTGTTGAAGGTATAACTAGTGCTGATGGTAGAGTGTTTGGTAAAATGGGACATTCTGAGAGAATTGGTGGGGAAGTATTTAAGAATATCATAGGTGAAAAAGACCAAAAGATATTTGAATCTGGAGTTAAGTATTTTAGATAGGATTCTGATAATTAATTGGTAATTAAAACATATATTTTAAATATTTAGACTTAGAGAGATGTAATAATATGATGATAATCATTTGATATTACATCTCTTTTTTACTTACATAAAAATATATTCTACGCAAGTCAAAATATAAGCTATGTTATAATTAATTATTAAGAGGAATTGAATATTTACTGGAGGATGAAAATAATTAATGAAAATATTAATAACAGGGTCTAATGGCCAATTAGGAAAAGAATTGGTCAACCAATTAAAATCAATCAATCAAAGTATGAATCAACCAAAATATACTATATTAGCTACAACAAGAGATGATTTGGATATATCTAATCAAATTAATGTAGATGATTTTATTTTATATAACAAACCTGATGTAGTTATAAACTGTGCAGCATACACGAAGGTTGATGTATGTGAAGATAATATAGAAATTGCATATAAAATAAACGCATTAGGAGCAAAAAATCTAGCAATCGCATCAGAAAGAGTTAATGCTAAACTTGTTCATATATCAACTGACTATGTATTCAATGGTTTTTCTAAATATCCATATAGAGAAGATAATAAAACTGAACCTAATTCTGTGTATGGAAAAAGTAAACTTATGGGAGAAAAATTTGTGGAACAATTCTCACATAAGTACTTTATATTGAGAACAGCATGGCTATATGGTGATGGGAATAATTTTGTAAAGACTATGATAAAACTTTCTTTAGAAAACAAAGAAGTTAATGTGGTTAATGACCAGTTTGGAAGTCCAACAAGTACAGTAGACTTAGCAAAGGTTATAATAAGAATCATGGAGACAGAGAATTATGGAGTTTATCATGCCACCTGTGAAGGTCAATGCAGTTGGTATGATTTTGCTAAAAAGATATTTGAATTAAAAAATATAGATATAAAAGTAAATCCAATTAAAAGTAGTGATTTTAAAAGTAAGGTTCAAAGGCCACAATACTCTGTACTAGATAATTTTATGTTAAAATTAATAGGATTAAATTCGTTTAGAGTATGGGAAGAGTCTATTGAAGAGTATCTAAAAGTATATGACATAGATAGGAAATAAATATACTGATTGTAGAAAATAAAATAAGATATTACATAAAATATAAATATTTCTTTTATTTATCCGATAATCATAACATGACAAAAACAATTTTAAGGATGGAATAAATATGAAGGGAATTATTTTAGCAGGAGGGTCTGGAACAAGACTATATCCTATAACAAAATGTATATCAAAACAAACACTTCCAATATATGATAAACCAATGATATATTATCCTATGTCAGTTCTTATGTTGGCAGGGATACAAGATATACTAATAATATCCACACCAAGAGATATAACAGCATTTGAGGAACTATTTGGAGATGGAAGTTCATTAGGACTTAAAATAACATATGCAACTCAGGAGAAACCAAATGGGATTGCAGAAGCATTTATAATAGGAGAAGAATTTATAGGAAATGATAGTGTATCTCTTGTATTAGGTGATAATATATTTTATGGGTATGGATTTAGTGAAAGATTAGAGAATGCAGTTAAAAGAACTGGAGCAACTATATTTGGATATCATGTTAGTAATCCAAATGCGTTTGGTGTTGTAGAATTTGATAAAGATTTTAATGTTTTATCAATAGAAGAAAAACCTAAAATACCTAAATCTAATTATGCTATACCAGGGTTATACTTTTATGACAATGATGTTGTAGAAATAGCAAAGCTTGTTGAACCATCAGATAGAGGTGAATTAGAAATAACTTCGATAAATAATGAATATTTAAGAAGAGGAAAATTAAAGGTAGAACTTCTAGGAAGAGGTATGGCTTGGCTTGATACTGGTACACATAAAGGTCTATTAGATGCTTCTAACTATGTCGAAGTGGTTCAAACAAGACAAGGATTGTACATAGCATGTTTAGAAGAGATTGCATATACAAAAGGATACATAAGTAGAGAACAATTAATGAAATTAGCCAAACCACTGATAAAAACTGAGTATGGTCAATATCTATTAAATTTGGCTAGTGAAGATATGTAATTATGGTAAATAAAATTTATTATAAATTTTATTAAGGGAGTT
The DNA here is from genome assembly GCF_020657855.1 of Clostridioides sp. ZZV14-6153. Taxonomy (NCBI): domain Bacteria; kingdom Bacillati; phylum Bacillota; class Clostridia; order Peptostreptococcales; family Peptostreptococcaceae; genus Clostridioides; species Clostridioides sp. ZZV14-6153. Next base: position 144,910 of record NZ_JAGWCZ010000005.1, read on the forward strand.
TGTTATAATGGGAAAATTTAATTTTATAAAGACAAAAATAGACGGATTATATATAGTCGAACCAAATGCGTTTTGTGATGAAAGAGGATATTTTATGGAAAGTTACAATAAGAAGGATTTTATGGAGCAGGGTCTTGATATGTGTTTTATTCAAGATAATGAGTCTAGCTCGAGAAAAGGTGTTTTAAGAGGAATGCATTTTCAAACTAAATATCCTCAAGGAAAATTAGTCAGAGTTACAGAGGGAGAAGTTTTCGATGTTGCAGTTGACCTAAGAAAAGATTCACAAACATTTGGAGCGTGGGAAGGAATAATACTGTCTGATAAAAATAAAAAGCAATTTTATATTCCAGAAGGATTTGCACATGGATTTTTAGTTTTATCAGAAAAAGCAGTATTTAGTTATAAGTGTACAAATTATTATTACCCAGAATTTGAGAGTGGTTTTATATGGAATGATAAGCAAATATCGATTGAGTGGCCTTTACAAGGAATTGAAGAACTATTCCTATCAGCAAAGGACAAAAAACAAAAAAGTTTTAAAGATATTTGTATAGAACGTTAATAAAATTTATTAGAATTAACATTTAGGAGAAAAATATGAAAAAAATACTAATAACTGGAGGAGCAGGATTTATTGGAAGTAATTTTGTACATTATATGCTTAATAAGTATGTAGATTATTTTATTGTTAATCTAGACTTGTTGACTTATGCTGGTAACTTGGAAACATTAAGAGAAATACAAGACAAGCCCAATTATAAATTTGTTAAGGGAGATATTTCAGATAGAGAACAGGTATATAATTTATTTGAAGAAGAAAAATTTGATATGGTTGTTAACTTTGCTGCTGAATCTCATGTGGATCGGTCAGTTGAAAATCCACAATTATTTATCCAAACAAATATTATAGGAACTCAAGTGCTTCTAGATGCATCTATGAAATATGGAGTAAAAAGGTATCATCAGATTTCTACAGATGAAGTCTATGGTGATTTACCAATTGATAGAAAGGATTTATTTTTTACAGAACAATCTACTATCAATCCAAGTTCTCCTTATTCAGCCTCTAAAGCATCAGCAGATTTATTGGTGAACTCTTACTATAGAACATATGGCTTGCCAACAACCATATCTAGATGTTCAAATAATTATGGACCATATCATTTCCCTGAAAAATTAATACCTATTATGACTTTAAATGCCTTAGAAGATAAAGATCTGCCAGTGTATGGTAATGGAGAAAATGTAAGAGATTGGTTACATGTATACGACCATTGTACTGCTATAGATTTAATAATACATAAAGGTAATATAGGTGAGGTTTATAATATAGGTGGTCATAATGAAAGAAGTAATATAGAAGTAGTAAAAACTATATTAAATCTTTTAGGTAAATCTGAGGATTTAATATCCTATGTAAATGATAGACCTGGTCATGATTTAAGATATGCTATTGATCCATCTAAAATAGAGAATGAGTTAGGTTGGAAGGCAAAATATGATTTTGATTCAGGTATAAAAGAAACAGTTAAATGGTATATAGAGCATGAATATTGGTGGAAATCTGTTCTATCAGTTTAGATTGGATGTTTATAAAATTTAGAAAGGGGAGTTTTATATTGAATGAGATAAGTTCATTAATTAATATATTGGCATTGACTCAATTATCTGGTAGCAACACTACAAATCAGTGTAACTGTACATATAATAATTCATCTGGATTTGATATGATTATGATGACATTGTTAAAAGCATTGTCACAAAATAATCAACAGACTTCTAATGGATATAATTTATTGTCTAATTCTGAAAATTTATTTAACGAGCTTGATAATGTAGTAAATAATACAGCTAGTAGGTTTATAGACGTTGATACAAAAGATAAAAATGTAAAGTCAAGAATTGAAAATGCTGTAGAGCAAGCATCAAAAAAATATAATGTGGATGCGAATCTTATAAAAGCAATAATTAAAGTTGAATCGGATTTTAATCCAAATACTGTATCTTCTGCTGGTGCGAAGGGTCTTATGCAACTTATGCCAGAAAATTGCAGAGATTTGGGTGTTACAGACCCTTTTAATATAGAGCAAAATATAGATGCTGGAACTAGACACATTAAGGAATATATTGATATGTTTGGAGGGAGCATAGAAATGGGATTAATGGCATATAATGGTGGTCCTGGAAGGATGAAAAGTAGAGGGGTAGAATCAATTTCTGACTTGTATAAAATGCCAAAAGAAACACAAAATTATATTCCTAAGGTTATGAAATATTATAGAGGGTAGGCTTTATTATGGGTATAAATATAGATAAACTAAACATAAGTCCAAGTAGAAATATAGAGGTTAAGAAACTGAAAGAAAATAATAAATTTTATGATAACTTAAACTCTGTAAAACAATCTTCTTCAATAGAAGATATAAAACGAAATCTGGAAAGTGTAAAAAAGGCAGGGGAAAGGCTTGTACTTACTCAAAACTATGGCGATATTAGTATATATAAAAATGCAGTAAAAGAATACCTAAAATCTGTTGTAGATAACATGTATTCACTTGATAAAAATAGTAGCTTTTGGGAGCATCAGTATTATAAGAATGTAAAGATTGTTGACAATAAACTTGAGGATATGACTAGTAAGTTACTTAGTGAAGAAAAAGAAAACATAGATATTGTTTCTACTGTTGATATGATACAAGGCTTGTTGATAGATATGTATAGATAAGGTTATACAAGGAGAAAAATTTTATGAATAGCAAAAAAGAGGATATATATGAATTGAATTTTGGGCAACTAATAGAAGAAAAGACTGGTGTTATAGAAGAAAATCAAAATGTTTTTAATGCAAAAGTAAACGTAGCTGTTTCTATAGGAAACACAACAGAAACAATAAAAAATATATTAGATTTAAAAGAAGGCTCTATAATAAAACTAAATAAGAATGTGGATGAAAAATTAGATATATATGCAAATGATAGATTGTTTGCTTATGGAGAAAGCATTATTACAAATGAGAAATTATCTGTAAGATTATCTAAAATAGAAGATTCAGATATAAATTAGCATTTTAAATAGTATCCCTTTAGGCTATTCTGTATGAGTTTAGCTAAGGGGATATTTTTATAAAAAATTTAAAATATGTTTAAATCATATAAATGTTTTTGTTTTCTGAGCGATAACTAAATTATAAGTATGTAATTTTGGAGGTGAAACTATGGATATTAAAAATGTAAGTTCAAATATTGTAGTGAATAATTATTTAAAGAATACATCAGGTGTAAAAAAAGTGGAAGAAGTTCAAAAAACTAGTAAAACAGACAAGATAGAGCTATCTAAATTTGCAAAGGAAATGGCAAGTGTATCAAATATGAGTGATGAGACTATTAGAAATAAAAAAATCGATGAAATAAAAAATGCATTGGAAAATGGAACTTACAAAATAAAACCAGAAGAAATTGCGAAAAAAATGATAGAGGATATGCGAGGATAAAGTCATGATTACAGACTTAAAAGTTATAATATATGAAGAAAAAAAGATACTTAATAATATGATGGAATTATTAAAAGAACAATTTGATTATATAGTTGTAAAAGATATAGAAAATTTAAATAGGTTAAATCCTGAGCTAGAAGATATTAGTAGAGAACTTGCATCTATAGAGATAAAGAGAAGACAACTTTTTAATGATGATATTTCAATGAGTGAAGTTGTTGAAAATAGTAATGATGAATATTTAAAAGAAATATATACAGACTTAAAGCACATTATTGCTTTAGCTAAAAATCAACAAGAATCAAATGATTCTCTGATAAAGAAAGAACTTATTTTTACGAAAAAAATGATTAATTTTATAAAACCAGCTGATAAACAAACTACAACTTATAATTCTTATGGAAATATTAGAAAATAAATATTGGGAGGAGAAATATGGCAGGATTATTTTCCATTTTAAATACAGCTAATTCAGGAATGAATGCGCATCAAAAAGCAATACAGACAATTTCTCATAATATAAGTAATCTAGATACAGAAGGTTATTCTAGGCAAAGGACAGAATTTGCAACAAATAGTCCAATGTATATGCCTAGTTTGAACAATGCAATTGGAAGAGGTCAATTAGGTACAGGTGTGCATGTAACAAATGTAACAAGAGCTAGAAATAGTTTTTATGATTACCAATTTAGAGCAGAAGCTCATAAATATGGTAATACAGTTTCAAAGTATGACTATTATAATACTATAGAAACTATAATAAATGAACCATCAGATTATGGTATATCTGCAGGAATAGATGATTTTTTTAAAGGATGGGAATCATTAGCAAAAGATATCAATAGTGATAGTAAAAAAAGTCTGGTGGTAGAAAATGCATCAAATCTAGCAACTTTAATAAGTGAGAGTTATAAGAAACTTGATAAGTTAAAAGGAGATATAGATGATAATATAGACTCTGAGATAAAACAGATAAATGACATGTTAAAAAGTCTTGAAGATTTGAATAAATCTATTGATGTTATATCTGGTTCTGGCTCTACTCCAAATGATTTGCTTGATGAAAGAGATAGAATATTAGATGACTTAAGTTTTAAATTAGACCTTGAAAATGGTGATGTTAAAAGTATGCTTGCAGATGGAAAATTAGAACTTAATGAATTAAAAAATGCAGATGGAACTTGGAAAACAGGTGTATCAGGAACCTTACAAGGCTTGTTTGAAATGCATGGTAAGATTGATACATATAAAAGCGATTTAAAAGACGTATCTGATGGATTAGCTAAACAAATAAATGATGTTTATAATACATCTGCTGGAATAACAGTAACAGATTTTTTTATAACGTCAAATGTAGCTGGTGAAGATATCATAAAGGTAAATCCAGCTATAAAGAGTAACCCAAATGAATTAAAGCTTACTGCTGATGAGGCTTCAAAGATTGCTAAGCTAAAAGATGAAAAAATAGATATTGGGGCAGTTGGTGGAAAAGTAAGTACAATAAGTGACCACTATAAAGCTTTTGCAGAAGTAGTAGGTTTAGATTCTAAAAAGGTGAATCAAGATGAAGTGAATCAACGTAAAATTATAAATAATATTGATAGCTCACGAATGAGTGTTTCTGGTGTATCTTTGGATGAAGAAATGACAGAGCTTATAAAAGTACAACGTTCCTATCAAGCTAGTGCAAAAGTTATGTCAACAGCTGTGCAACTGTTGGATGTTGTAATAAATGGAATAATTTAATAGAAGGGGGAATTTATAATGAGAGTTAGTACAGGTATGATGTCTAGCAGTTATCTAAACTCGCTACAAGATAATCTACAAAGATTAGATAAGGTTAATAGACAAGTTAATACAACAAAAGAAATAAACAAACTATCCGATAATCCATATAAAGCAATAAAAATATTGAACTCAAAAAGTGAAATAAAAACTATGGAGACTTATGTTGAGAATTGTAAAGATACAGCAAGTTGGTTAGAGACTACTGATACTTCATTAGATCAGCTTGGAAAGTTGTTGTCAGATATAAAGAAAAATTTAGTAGCAAGTGGTGATGGTGCATATTCAGAGGATGAACTAAAGACTCTTAGCAACTCAACTAATGAAAAAATGAAAGAAATTGCAAATGCTTTAAATGCAACACATGAAGGAAAATACATATTTTCAGGTTCAAATACAGGTGTACCTCCTGTTGAATGTATAGATAATGCTGATGGTTCAGTGAGTTTAAAGTTTAATTCTAGTCTAAATCTTAATAAATTAAATGACTCTTTGAGTATGGATATAGCTCAAGGAATAAGTGTAGATTATAATGTTAAATTGAGTAGTCTTGGATTTGACCCAACACAGGCTGACCCCTTTAAAGAGTTAAATAATATATCAAAAAAATTAGCAAATCCAGATGCTGATGCTATAAAAGAGCTGACAACAACTTGTTTAGGTGACATGGAACAACTAATAGAAAATACAGTAAATGTTAGGTCTATATATGGTACAAAAGCAAATACAGTAGAGGCTATGAAGGAAAAAAATGATGATAGTTTGATACAATTGAAGGATATTTTATCGCAAAATGAAGAGATAGATTATGGAGAAAAGCTTGTTCAATTAAAGGCAGCAGAATTAACTTATCAAGCTTCTCTACAAACAGGAGGAAAGTTATTTAATGTATCTATATTAGATTACATATAGTAAAATAACGCATATATGATGAAAGTTACATTGAAAAAAGGTATACTAGGATTTGAAAATCTAAGAGAATATGAACTTTTAGATATAGAAAATAATGATATTTTAAAAGAGTTTAATTCTACTGAGGAAGATTGTATAGGATTTATTGTTGTATCACCATTTGAAATTATTAAAGAATATGAGATAGTCTTAAATCAGGATACAATTGAAAAACTAGAAGTGAAATCTCCAAATGATATTATGTTATTGAACATAATCACTCTTGGACAGACGCTTGAAGAATCAACTGTGAACATGAAAGCTCCTATAGTAATAAATGTAAGAAATAATTTTGGAATGCAAATAATTTTACAGGATGAGAAATATTCAATAAGGCATCCATTACTGAGAGGTGATGGTGGATGCTAGTCATTTCAAGGAAAAAAGATGAAGCAGTACTTATAGGAGAGAGCATAGAAGTCAAAGTTGTAGGAGTAGATGGAAATAATGTCAAACTAGCCATATCAGCTCCTAACAATATAAATATACTAAGAAAAGAAATATATGAGAAAGTAAAGAGTGAAAATATAAAGGCTACAAATAAAAATATAAAAATTTTAAAATCATTAAAATAAAATTCTTGGAGGAAGTAATATATGTATGGAGAAAACCCTTATAGTTCTTATAAGCAAAATGCTGTTTTTATGGCATCAAAAGAACAATTGTTGCTTATGCTTGTTGATGGGGCAGTAAAATATACAAAAATAGCCAGAAGAGCTATTGTAGATAAAAATACACAAAGAGCACATAGAGAGCTTATAAGAGTACAGGATATATTTACAGAATTAATGGTTACATTGGACCAAAATGCAGGACAATGGGCAAAAGATATGTACAAAGTTTATGATTTTGTAAGATATGAACTTTCAAGAGCCAATATTAGAAAAGACATTCAGATAATAGATAATGTGTTACCTGTAATAGAGCAAATTAAAGATACATGGCATGAAGCTGATAAAAAAAGTAAAGAAGAAAGAAGTAGGTATAAATAATGGATTTAAATTTAGATAAACTAAATGAGTTATCAAAAGAAGAACTACTATTAATGCTTGTAGATGCTACAGTAGAATATACTAATATATCAAGAGTAGCACTTTTAAATAAGGATTATTTGAAAGCACATAGTGAACTTGTGAGAGTTCAAAATATATTTACAGAATTAATGACTACATTAGACCAAAATGTAGGACAATGGGCAAAGGATATGTATAAGGTTTATGAATTTATAAAAGCTGAATTAATAAGAGCTGATGTAAATAAAGATATTAAAATAATTGATGACATATTGCCAATAGTAGAACAGATTAGAGATACATGGCATGAAGTTTATAGTAAATTAGAAGTATAATTATGGATGGGGGGATAAATATATGTCAAGTATAAGTCCTATAAGAGTTACAGGCCTTTCAGGAAATTTTGATATGGAAGGTATAATAGAAGCTAGTATGATTAGAGATAAGGAAAAAGTTGATAAAGCAAAACAGGCTCAACAAATCGTTAAATGGAAACAAGAAATATATAGAAATGTTATACAAGAATCAAGAGATCTTTATGCTAAGTATCTAAATATAGATTCTCCTAACAGTATAATAAATAAAAACTCATATTCTGCTACAAGAATAAATAGTTCTGATGAAAGTATTATAGTAGCAAAAGGCTCAGCTGGTGCAAATAAAATAAATTACCAATTTGCAGTTTCTCAAATGGCTGAACCAGCAAAAGTGACTATTAAATTAAACGCAAGTACTCCTCTTGTTCAACAGTTTCCACCAAATGCTAATGGAGCTAGTTCTTTAACTATAGGAGACGTAAATATACCAATATCTGAACAAGATACTACAAGTACTATTGTAAGTAAGATAAACTCACTTTGTGCAGATAATGATATAAAGGCTTCTTATAGTGAGATGACAGGTGAACTGATTATTTCAAGAAAACAGACTGGTTCGTCATCAAACATTGATTTAAAAGTAAGTGGAAATGACAATTTAGCTCAGCAAATAGCTAATGATAATGGTATCACATTTGCAACTGATGCTGGTGGGAATAAAGTGGCAAGTGTATATGGAAAAAATCTAGAAGCTGATGTAACTGATGAACATGGAAGAGTAACACATATAAGTAAAGAACAGAATTCATTTAATATAGATAATATTGACTATAATGTAAATTCAAAAGGAACTGCAAAGCTGACTTCTGTTACTGATACTGAAGAAGCCACTAAAAATATGAAGGCATTTGTGGATGATTATAATAAATTGATGGACAAGGTCTATAGTTTAGTTACTACCAAAAAACCAAAAGATTATCCGCCTCTTACAGATGACCAAAAAGAAGATATGACAACTGAAGAAATAGAAAAATGGGAAAAGAAAGCTAAAGAAGGTATACTTAGAAATGATGATGAGTTAAGAGCTTTTGTTGAAGATATTAGGTCTGCATTTTTTGGAGATGGAAAAAATATTACTACTTTAAGAAAACTAGGAATCAATGAAAGTGAAAATTACAACAAAAAAGGTCAAATATCATTTGATGCAGATGCTTTTTCAAAGGCTCTTATAGATGATAGTGATAAAGTATACAAGACACTAGCGGGTTATTCTTCAAATTATGATGATAAAGGAATGTTTGAAAGGCTGAAAGATATTGTATATGATTATACTGGAAGTTCAGTTTCTAAATTGACTAAAAAAGCAGGTATAGAGAAAACTGCTTCTGCTAGTGAAAATGTATATTCAAAACAAATTGCAGAACAGGAAAGAAATATAAATAGACTAGTTGACAAAATGAATGATAAAGAGAAAAGACTTTATGCTAAATATTCAGCTTTGGAGTCTTTATTAAATCAATATAATTCTCAAATGAACTATTTCTCACAAGCACAAGGTAATTAGTTATGGATAAATTAGAAGAAAAAATAAATTTATATAAAGATATATCTTTACAGATTATAAAATTGATTGAAAAAGAGGAGTATAAAAATATAAGTAATAGATTAAATGAGAGACACAATATTATAAACAGTATAAGTGAAGTGGATAAAAATGATTTCATACAACTTTATAATGATATGGAATTAATTGCAATTGATGATAGAATAAGAAACTCTTTACAAGAACAATTGTCAGAAGTAAAAAAAGAGTTACATGAGTACAAGCTTACTAAGCAAGTAAACACAATGTATTATAGCTTAAATAGAGAAAAAGTAAATATTTTTAATAAAAAAGTATAAAGTTATAGGTTAACTTGTCCGATTATATAAATGAAGAATTAATATAAAAAGTTAAAAGTAGAAATGACAAGGATGTCAACTATACTAAGGAGGGTAAAATAATGAGAGTTAATACAAATGTAAGTGCTTTAATAGCAAACAATCAAATGGGAAGAAACGTAAGTGCACAAAGTAAATCTATGGAGAAGTTATCTTCTGGAGTTAGAATAAAGAGAGCTGCTGATGATGCTGCAGGACTTGCAATATCTGAGAAAATGAGAGCTCAAATAAAAGGTCTAGACCAAGCAGGAAGAAACGTTCAAGATGGTATATCTGTTGTACAAACAGCAGAGGGTGCATTAGAAGAAACTGGAAACATATTACAAAGAATGAGAACTTTATCATTACAATCTTCAAATGAAACTAATACTGTTGAAGAAAGACAAAAGATAGCAGATGAGTTATCACAATTAAAAGACGAAGTTGAAAGAATATCAAGTGCAATAGAGTTTAATGGTAAGAAGTTACTTGATGGAAGTTCAACAGAGATAAGATTACAAGTTGGAGCTAATTACGGAACAAACGTTTCAGGTACAACTAATAACAACAATGAAATAAAAGTTGCATTAGTAAATACTGCAAGTATAATGAGCAAAGCTGGAATAACAAGTTCTACAATAGCAAGTATGAATGTGGATGGAGCTTCTGGAACAGATGCAGCTAAACAAATGGTATCTAGCTTAGATGTAGCTCTTAAAGATCTAAATACATCAAGAGCAAAATTAGGGGCACAACAAAACAGACTAGAATCAACTCAAAACAACTTAAATAATACTGTAGAAAATGTTACAGCAGCTGAATCAAGAATAAGAGATACAGATGTTGCTTCAGAGATGGTTAACTTATCTAAAATGAATATATTAGTTCAAGCATCACAATCAATGCTTGCTCAAGCTAATCAACAGCCACAAGGAGTTTTACAATTATTAGGATAAAATAATTTTGTATATTGGATAGAGAAGAAGAGTAGGGCTTTGCTTTACTCTTTTCTTTTTTAGAAAATATAGCTTTGAAAGGAAAATATATATGTTACTTAGTATAGTTATGATTGTCAAAAATGAAGAAAAGATACTTGAAAAAACTTTAAAATCATTAACCAAATTAAGAGATTCTATAGATAGTGAACTTATAATAATTGATACAGGTTCTACAGATGATACTATAAAAATATCTAGAAAATACACAGAGAATGTATATTTTCATAATTGGAATAATGATTTTTCTAGTATGAGAAACATATCAATATCCTATGCCAAGGGTGAATGGTTACTTATATTAGATGCAGATGAAATATTAATTGATTCTTCAACTATTGTAAGATTTTTTAAAGATGGACTTGATAAAAAATTTAACTCTGCCTCTATACAATTAAAAAATCTTTACTCATATGATAAAAAATCATATGGATATTGTTCAGTACTGAGACTTTTTAAAAATGTTGATTTTAAATACCATGGTAAAGTGCATGAACAACCAATGTACAAAAATCCTATATTTAATAATGTTGCGGACTTTGAACATTATGGATATTTGTTTGAAGATGAAGAAATAAGGTTAAACAAAGTAAAAAGAAATGAAAAATTATTATTTGAAGAGTTAAAAGAGAATGAGAGCTCTCCATATATAAATTATCAATTAGGAAAAAATTTTATTATATTAGGAAAATATCAAGAGGCTTTAGATTATCTTGAGAAGTCTTATGAATTATACTCTAAACTAGAATCGGCACCTGGTTACTTGATAACAAGCCTTGTAAAAACATATTTATATTTAGGAAAACATAAGAAGTGTGAAAAATTATGTTTAAAGTATATTAAAAAAGACATGAATAATATTGATATATATTATTATATTGCACAAGCACAAGTGGATTTAGGTAAATATGAGAATAGTATAGATTCGTATAAAAGATATCTTTATTTATTAGATAATTATGAAATAAGTACACAAGCAAATAGTTTATTTTCTGATACTGATACTGTAGGGCTTAGAGATGAAGCTGTTATTACACTGATAAAGGTCTATTATAAACTTGAAAAATATGAGTCTCTAGTTTCAGAATACAATAATATTGAAGATATAGAAAAAAAGAAGAGTGTGTATTTTAGCTTATTTATGTCCTTATATAAATTGAATAGATTTGAAGATATAAAAAACTATTATAAGGAAATTTCAAATTCTAAAGTTGAAAGAAATAGTTTTTATAGAAACATAGAAGAATTTATAAATAATATAAAAGATGATGAAAAAGAGGCTGTATATAAAAGCTTTTGTGATATTGAAGGTAATTATGGACTTTTAAATCAGATAAGAACAAATAAACATGTATCTGTAGATACATGCAAAGAAATACTAAATGAAGAGAAAGAAATAATTTATGCATGTATTATAAAAATAGCTTTTGAAGAAAAAATTGATTTACTAGATATTTTTTATGATATGGAATATGTTTGGATAGAGAAATATCTAAAATATCTTTTAGCATTGGAAAGAAGTTTTAATTTAGAATTATATAAGTACATAATTAGTCGTCCAAACACATCAGAAATAGAAAAGATAAGAGTATATAAAGTTATATCGAAAGTAGTTTTAGAAAATATTAGCTTAAGTGATGAAAAGTATAAGGATATTTTTTATCTTTATATAATGTACTCTTATAAATACATAAAATACATATATAGTAATCTAAGTGATTTTGAATTAATAAAGTTTGTGTGTAATGATTTAGATAAATTTACTATAGAATTTAAGAATCTACTTGATACTAAGAATAAAATAAATGATGCTAATGAAAAATTAGAATATATAAATAATATGAGTAAATTACTAAATGAATATCCTTTTTATAACAAAATAATAAAAATACTTATAAATGAATTAGAAGAAAATATAAAAGAAAGTCAAGAATTTAAAGAATTAAAAGATAGCTTTATTATTAGTATAGAAAATATGATTGAAAATGGCAAAATAAATGATGCGAAATTATTGGTAGAAGACTATTCAAAAACATTTGTAGATGATGTCAAAATTTTAAATATAAAAGGGATTTTATATATGCTTGAAAATAAACTTGAGAAAGCTGATTTTATGTTAAAAAAGGCGTTATCATTAGATGTAGAAAATGAAGATACCATATATAATATAGAATACCTAAAAAATTTAAAAATAGGAGACTTAGAGAATGAGCATACCAATAACAGTTAATGAAAAATCTAAAAATACAATAAAAGATTGGCAATATACATGTGCAAATGAAGATATAAAATTTACAAGCATAATAATATTGACATATAATCAAATAGAATATACCAAATTATGTATTGAAAGTATTAGAAAATTTACCCCAAAGAATAAATATGAAATAATAATAATTGACAATAACTCTTCTGATGGAACAGTGGATTGGCTAAAGGAACAATCGGATATAAAATCTGTATATAATAATAAAAACTTAGGGTTTCCAAAAGGGTGCAACCAAGGTATTGAGTTAGCTAAGGGTGAAAACATATTATTATTAAATAATGATGTAATAGTTACTCCTAATTGGCTTTATAATTTGAACAAAGCTTTATGGTCACAAGATAATATAGGAGCTGTGGGTCCAATAACAAATGCATGCTCATATTATCAACAAATTGATGTGGATTACAAATCAATTGAGGATATGTTTATATTTGCTCAAGAAATAAATAAATCTAACATCAATTCATGGAAATATAGAGTTAAATTAGTTGGTTTTTGTATGTTAATAAAGAAATCTGTAGTAGATAATGTAGGTGTTTTAGATGAGCTATTTACACCTGGAAATTTTGAAGATGATGATTTATCTTTTAGAATGTTAGAAGAAGGATACAAATTATTATTATGCCAGGATACTTTTATACACCATTTTGGAAGTGTATCTTTTAAAGAAAATCGTAATAAATACACAGATATAATGGATATTAATAGAAGAAAATTTGAGACTAAATGGGGCTTTAATCCAGAATACAGTGGAATGATACGAACTGACTTAATTTCTGAAATAGATTGTAATGTAGAGAAAAATATTAATGTTTTAGAAATAGGTTGTGGTGTAGGAGCTACTCTTTTAGAAATAAAAAATATATATAAAAATTCATCCATATATGGAATAGAAATAAGTGAGTCAGCAGGTAAATTAGCAAAAAATACTGGAGAGGTACTGATAGCAGATATAGAAAAAGTACAATTAGATTATAATAAAAATTTCTTCGATTATATAATATTGGGAGATGTACTTGAACATTTAGTTAATCCATGGAAGATAGTCAATGACCTAAAGAGATATCTAAAGAAGGATGGTTATTTGATATCAAGTATACCAAATATTATGCATGTATCCGTTTTAAGAAACATTGTACAAGGTAATTTTACATATACTGATTCAGGAATTTTGGATAGGACTCACTTAAGATTTTTTACATTAAATGAGATAATAAGAATGTTTAATGATAGTAATTACACAATAGATAGTGTTTGTGCTACTAGAATGAGGATTTCAGAGGATGACAATAGATTCATCGATACAATGTGTAAAGAAAGCCATGAAAATATGAGAGAACAATATGAGTGTTATCAATATATAGTAAAAGCTTCTAATTGTGTAGATACTAGAAGATATTCTAGCGTTAGTATGGTTAATTTAAAATATGCTTTAATGAGAATTGATAATGAGTTAGATGTGGATGATAATTTAAGTTATATATTTGATAATTATAATATAACTGAACAATGTTTTATTGATGATATTGAATATTTAGTTGATATGTTTTCAATAAATAAGACAACTATACTAAATAGATTGGGTGCTGAGGCATTTAATAGAGGTCTGGGTGATTTTAGTATAAGTATGTTTATGATGGCTTTAAATATAGATAGAGATAATATTGACACAATATACAATATAACTACTGTATTGTGTGATTTAAAAGAATTTGAAATTGCTTATGACTTAATTAAGAATAGTAGTGAGAAAGTACAGAGTGAAAGTGATATACAAGATATACTTTATTTTATTGAAGGAAGAAAGAAATATGAATAATGAAAAGATATGTTTTATAACCTGTGTAAATGATGAAAGACTTTATGAGGAATGCCTTGTATATATAAATAGTCTAGATATTCCAAAAGATTTTAGTATAGAAACAATTGCTTTGAGAGGAGCTAATTCAATTGCATCTGCTTATAATAAAGCTATGAGAGAAGTAGATGCTAAATATAAGGTATATTTACATCAAGATACATTTATAATTAATAAAAACTTTATATATGATATTTTAGATATATTTAATAAAAATATTGATGTAGGAATGATTGGTGTAGCTGGAGTGAAAGACATACCTGTAAGTGGAGTTTGGTGGGATTCTGATAATAAAGTGGGAAAAGTATATGATAGTCATACAGGTAGAATGGATATTTATGAATTTAATAGCTTTGAAGGAGATTTTGATACAGTCATGGCTATAGATGGATTAATTATGATTACTCAGTATGATATATTATGGCGAGAAGATAAATTTGATGGATGGCATTTTTATGATTTGTCACAAAGTATGGAATTCAATCAAAATAACTATAAAGTTATTATACCAAAGCAAGATAAACCTTGGTGTATGCATGATTCTGGGATAGCAAATATAAGTAATGGCTATGATGAATATAGGATAAAATTTGTAAAAGAGTACATAGAACTTGATTTACATAGAGAAAATTTTTATGAATTTGATAAGAATAAAGCAAGTAACATACTTAAGAGTAATAAGTATGTAGTGGATTGTATGAAAGATGAACTTGAGAGAGAATTAAAACTAAAGAATTATAGAACTGTTTTAGACATTGTTTCTAAAGTTGCTCGTTTTTCTGTTTTTAATCACACTGGTTTGTATTCCTGTGAAAAATGTGAAAAGGCATTATTAGAATGTGCCAATAATTTACCAAAAGTAAATAATATAAAATTATTTAAGAAAAAAGATTTCAAAAGAAAGAGAGTATTACATGTTTTAAGTGAAGTATACTCAACAGGTGGTCATACAAAAGTAGTTAAAAATTGGATCAATAGTGATAAAGATTCTGTTCATTCAATTGTAACTACATGGCAATCAAAGACATTGCCAGATTGGTTATTAAAATCAGTAAATGATAGTGGTGGTGAAATTATATCTTTGGATTCAATTTCAGATGACTATTTAGAAAGGGCTGTAGCTTTAAGAACAATAGCTTACGATTGGGCTGATATAGTTATTTTATATATTCATATGTGGGACACAATACCTGTTCTAGCTTTTGGAATTGATGGGAAAATACCTATTTTATATGTTAACCATTATGATAGTGCTTTTTGGCTAGGTGCAAGTATTGCGGATGTTGTTATTGATTTTAGTGAAGTTAGTCAATTAGTTACATTGAATAAAAGAGGTATAGAGAAGTCTGAAATATTACCAATTCCACTAAAAGAAAAAGAATTGTTTTCAAAATCTGAAATTAGAAAGCAGTATGATTTGGATGATGATGTAACAATAATTTTAACTATTGCTAGTGAAAGAAAGTATAATAGTGTAAATGATATTAATTATTTTAAAATTGCTAAAATGATAATCGAAAATACGGATGACACGATTATTATTGTTGTAGGAGTTGATACAAATAATATCTATTGGAAAACATTAAATAGTGTTACAAATGATAGAGTTTTATGCTTTGGAACTATGGAAGAGATAGATGATTTTTATAAAATCTCAGATATATATCTAGAATCTTTTATGGTAGGAAGTCATATTTCAAAATTAGATGCAATTTTATATGATTTAATTCCTGTTAAATTCAAAAACGAAGTTTCACCAATTTTTACAAATATGTGGGATTTTATAGATAAGTTTGATTATAATAATATCAAAGAGGTTATAGATATGATAAAAAGATATAACACTAATGAATTTGATAGGAATGAGCTAAAAGAAAAACAATCAGAAATAAAACATTTTGTTATAGATAAACACTGTGTTGAAATAAAAAGTTATATAGACAAAATATATAATGAAGCTAATTATCATAAGGTTAAGTATAATTTACATAAAAATGATGAAATTGAAAACTATCAATTATTTGTAGCCTTATATGGTCATATAGTAGAAAATAAAAAGAGTTATAGGTGATAAAATGTACAATATCTGTATCAAACAATTTGAAAATTTTTTTCAGGAGGATTGGGATTATTTTGTAGAAAATAAATCTATAAATGGGACATTCCTTCAAACTCGAAATTTCATTAATTATCATAAAGAAGACAAATTTTCTGACCATTCACTAATGATATATAAAGGTAAAGAGATAATAGCAGTTGTACCTGCATGTGAAGTTTATGAAAATGATGAAAAAATATTTTTTTCTCATTTAGGTAGCACCTTTGGTGGTATTTTAATAGGTCATGATTTCAATGATATAAAGCATGTAAAAGCTATTACAAGTACAGTAGAATTATATTTACAAGAAGAAAATTTTAATAAAGTATTTCTAAAAAATGCATCGAGAATATTTTGGAAAGAGGATGCTTCATTGTTAGAGTATTTTCTATTTAAGAATGGTTATATGTTTTATGATGAATTAAGTATGTTTTTAGAACTAAATAAGTATAAAGAAGATATATTAAGTAACTTTAGTTATAGTAAAAGAAGAGATTTTAAATATTCTTTAAAGAACAATCTTATTTTTAAGAGAGTGTATGATGATAAAGATGTAATCTCTTTTTTTGAATTATTATCTAACTGTTTAGATAGAAAAGGGGCTAAATTGATACATTCAATAGAAGAACTATTGGACTTTAAAAATAATAGATTAAAAGACATTGTAGAATTTTATGCAGTATATATTGGTGATATTATGATTTGTGGTAGTATGGTATTTAACTTTCAAGGAAGAGTTTACCATACTCAATACTTAGCATCAAATTCAGCATATAATAAATATTATCCAATGATATTTTTAAACTATAATCTGATTAAAAATGCCTCAGATAGAAACTTTAAATATTTTTCATTTGGAATTAGTACTCTAAATAGAGGAAAATATTTAGATGAAGGTTTGGCTATATTTAAAGAAGGTTTTGGTTCAAGTGCTGTTTGCAATAGGACATATTATAAAAATATAAATAAGTAATACTTATACTTTATAGAATTTCTTGATTGTAGTAAATCTATAGTATTTTAACTTTTACAGAAAAATAATTAACTTATAAAGAAGGTTTGTATATGAAAAGATTAATGATTTTAGGCTCAATTAAGTATTTTGAGAATATTGTTATGTCAGCTAAAAAAGAAGGAATATACACAATTGTTTGTGATAATAGAATTGATACTCCTGCAAAAGAAGTTTGTGATGAAGCAATAGATGTTGATGTATTTGATTTTGATAAAATAAAAAATATAGCCATAGATAAAAAGATAGATGGAATTTTGACTGGATTTACAGATTCTTTAATGAAACCATATGTTTATATTGCAAATGAATTAAATTTACCATGTGTGATTTCTTGCAATCAACTTGAGTCTGTAACTAATAAGGCTGTTATGAAAAAATATTTTAAAAACAATGGAATACCTACAACTGATTATTGTATTCTTGAAAGTTTAAAAGATTTAGAAAAAATACAAGGGTTAAATTTTCCGCTTGTAATAAAACCTGTTGATGGTTATGGTTCAAGAGGTGTATATTTTGTATCAAATGTGGAGGAGTTAATAGAAAAATTTGAATATTCTAGGGAAATCTCACAAAATGGACAAGTAATAATTGAGGAATTTTATGAAAGTGAGGAAATACAAGGACTAGCTTGGGTTTACAATGGAGAGTCACATGTATTTTATATCGGAGATAGAGAGCTTGTAAATATACATGTAGGGAGAGCTGGAAAACCAGACAGATTACTATATCCATCAAAGTATTGTTTTCAGTATGAAGAAGAAATAAAGTCGATATATCAAAAGATAACAGAGGCTTTTAATATAAAGAATGGACCATTTTATGTTCAGATGCTAGTGGGTGCAGATGGAATAAAGGTGTCTGAAGTTATGCCAAGATTACCTGGAGGATGTGATTATTTGGCAATTTCACATATAACAGATCTAGATATAGGAAGGCTATTTGCAAATTTTAGTGTGAATAATGACATCGATTTTAATGAAATAAAAAAATATAATATGCATTTATCAAAGTGTGTATACGCATTACCAATATACATAAGACCTGGAACAATAAAGAAGATAAATAATATAGATAAAATAGAAAACTTAGATTATGTAACTCAAATTTTGTTGCTTGTAAAAGAGGGAGATACAATAGAGTTATATGAAGACGAGAGGCAAGATTGTGGAAGGATTTATGGAATAGCAAATAATATATTTGATGCCAATATAAAGAAAAAATATATTCATGAAATGATAGAAATACTTGATGAGAATAATGAGAATATGATAGAAAATTTTTAAATAAGGGAGCATGGTATGTATGAAGTTAATAACTCATGAGCAAATTATGTCATTAAATATCTCTCAAAGGCAAGGATATGAGTGGATAAAAGAATCATTTCTGACAAAAAAAGATTGTCAATTACCACCAAAAATAAGTATGGTAGAACAAGGGCATGTATTTTACAATGTAATGCCATCTTTAAATCATAATCATATGATTGGTGGAATAAAAATGGTTACAAGATTGCCAGGAAGAAATCCAAGTTTAAATTCAGATATATTTCTATATGATATGAACAATGCTAAACTAAAAGCCATTTTAGATGGTAATTATATTACAGCCTTTAGAACTGCTGCTGTGGTTGCTTTAGCGATTGATACTTTTGCTAAAAAAGACTTTAATACTATTGCTATTATGGGGCTAGGAGTAACTGCTTCTTCTATAATGAATATGCTTTTATATACCCTTAAAAATAGGAATATAAATATAAAGTTGTTTAGATATAAAGACCAGGCAGAGTTGTTTGTACAAAAATATAAGGATAATGACCAGTTTAGTTTTAATATATGTGATACACATAAAGAACTTATTGTAGATTCAGATGTGGTAATTTCAACTGTTACATATACAGATGAATATCTTTCAGAATTTGAATGGTTTAAAAAAGGTGCATTACTATTACCTGTACATGTTATGGGTTTTGGAAATGTAGATTATTTATTTGATAAAGTATATTTAGATGATTATAATCATTTGAAACATCTAGAAAATATAGATAAATACAAGTATTCATGTGAGTTTCATGATGTTTTAAGTAAACAATCACAAGGAAGAGAAAATGATGATGAAAGAATAGTATCTTACAATATAGGTTTATCAATACATGATATATTATTTGCAAGTAAAATCTATGAACTATGTGAAACTCTGAATTGTGAGGATATAGACTTAAAAGAACCAAAGGAAAAATATTGGATGTAGTATATTTTTTTATTAACAAGAATTTATTGTAAATTAAAATATGAAGTAATATCTTATTAAAAAGTTATTATAAACAGGGTAGGGAGATTTATGGAAAAGTACAATTTAATTAAGTTTGAATCTATTGGAAGTGAGGACGTAGGAAGTTTAATTGCATTAGAATCAAATAAGGTTATACCTTTTGATATAAAGAGAGTGTATTACATATATGGGGTACCACATGGTGTAAAGAGAGGTTTTCATGCTCATAAAACTTTAGAGCAAGTGTTAGTTTGCCTAAATGGAAGTGTTAAGATAAAATGTTATGATGGTGTTAGAGATACAACCATTGTTCTAAACAAAAATGATGTGGGACTGTATATAGGACCTGGGGTATGGCGTGAAATGTTTGATTTTGATGAGAAAACTGTTTTAATTTCAATAGCTTCTGAACATTATAATGAAGATGAGTATATCAGAGATTATGAAGAGTTTTTAAAATATATAGATATTATCTAGTTACTATGCAGACAGATATTTTCTTAATTAAATAAATTTAGCATAGCTACATAGATAATAGATAGGTAAGGATGTAACTTTATGTTAGTTAAGTTTAATAATTTATTAGAACAATTTAAAATCCATAAAGAAGAATATGAAAAAAAGGTTATGGATGTAATGGAAAGTGGATATTATATCCTTGGAAATGAAGTAAAGTACTTTGAAGAAGAATTTGCTAGATATGTAGGTAGCAAATATTGTGTAGGTTTAGCTAGTGGTTTAGATTCACTGATAATTGCATTTAGAGCATTAGGGATAGGTAAAGGCGATGAAGTAATAGTGCAATCAAATACATATATTGCTAGTGTTATGGGAATTAGTATAAATGGAGCAAATCCAGTATTTGTAGAACCAAATGAGTATTATAATATAGATTCATCTAAGATAGAAAAAAAGATAAACAGTAAGACAAAAGCTATATTAGTAGTACATTTATATGGTCAGGCAAGTAAAATGAAAGAGATACAAGAATTATGTAAAAAATATAATTTGTATTTAATTGAAGATTGTGCTCAATCTCATGGAGCTAAATATGATGGAAAAATGACAGGGACATTTGGAGACGTAGGATGTTTTAGCTTTTATCCAAGTAAAAATTTAGGTGCATTTGGAGATGCAGGTGCTATAGTAACGAGTAATAAAGAAATAGCTGATAAAGTGAAAGTGCTTAGAAATTATGGTTCGGAAAAGAGATATCATAATAAATTTGTTGGATATAATTCAAGATTGGATGAAATTCAGGCAGGTTTGTTAAGAGTAAAACTTAAATATATTAATGAAATTGAAAATGAAAAGTCAAAAATCGTACATAGATATCTTAATGAAATTAACAATTCAAAAGTTATACTTCCAAAAATAGAAAAGAACTGTACACATGTATGGCATTTATTTGTTTTACAAGTTGAAAAACGAGAGACATTTATGGAATACTTAAAGAAAAATGGTATAGAGTCTATAATACATTATCCTATACCGCCTCATCTATCTGAAGCATATGCTTATTTGGGATATAAAAAGGGTAGTTTTAATATAGCTGAAAATTATTCAAATAAAGTTGTTAGTATACCTTTATTTGTCGGCATGAAAGATGAAGAAGTTAGTTATGTAATTAAAATTATAAATGAATATTAAATTAATTGTAATAATACCATAAATAAATTTTTTATGTATAGTTTATTTAAGATTCGTTAATTGATATTTTTAGATACTGATAGATTACATAAATAAAATTGAAATATATGGAAAAATATAGAATGAAGATGAGATTTGTCTTATATTTTTCTAAAATAAAAATATTTTCAGACAATTTATTATAAAATTGTAGAATATAGTATTTATAATCTGTATAATTAATAATAACTAAGTTTTTAAAATAAAATATTTAAGTATACATAAAAAAAATATTTAAAAAAATTGTTATTTATTGTATACTTAAATTAAAACTAAATAGGCAAAACTAGATAAATCTAGTGACGCAAAGCTATAGGGGCTAAGGTTTGTATATACGAACTATGTCAGCCAGTTGCCAAAAAGAATACTAAGTATACTGTATACGCAGAATTAGTCGAAAATGACTGCCTTTTTGGCAGTCATTTTGTTGCTAAAGTTCACTTTATTACAGTAGAAAATACAAATGATAACATATTTTACCAACTATAAGTAAAAATAAAGATAGACTATCTAGAAAAGTCGCTATTTTACAAAAAAGAGCAACTTTACGAAGAAATATTTAAATACATATTAAAATTTTTTTTTATTTTCATTGAGGTTAATTAAAAAAAGATTTGTTTTCTTACTAAAAAATAAATCGTTATATTAAATATAATAGAAATGTAATAAATTTAGATGGGTAAAGAAGTCATTTTTTGTAATATAGTAACTTCAATTTTAATCACTAAATATAGTAGATAAATATATTTTGAGGAGGAGTGAGTATGAATACATATGACATTATAAAAATGGGATTAGATGCAACTAATTTAAGAAGTCAGGCAATAGCAAATAATATAGCAAATATAAATACTGAAGGCTATAAGAAACACTATGTAACTTTTGAAGAAACATTAAATGATGCCATGCCTAAAATAGAAGAAAAAACAGACAATTCTAAAGGTTTAAGAGTGGATGGCAATAATGTGGATATAGAAGAAGAAAAAGTAAATCAAGCAATGACAACATTACAATATAATGCTTTGATAGGTTTTGCAAATGGCAAAATAGCAATGACAAAATCAATAATAAGTGGGAGGTAATTAGAAGATGAGTGTGTTCAGTGGGATGAGAATCTCTGCTAGTGGATTAACAGCAGAAAGTTTAAAAATGGATATCATATCATCAAATGTAGCTAATATAAATGCTACAAGAGGTCCAAATGGAGAAGCATATAGAAGAAAAATT
This sequence comes from Clostridioides sp. ZZV14-6153, assembly GCF_020657855.1. Taxonomy (NCBI): domain Bacteria; kingdom Bacillati; phylum Bacillota; class Clostridia; order Peptostreptococcales; family Peptostreptococcaceae; genus Clostridioides; species Clostridioides sp. ZZV14-6153. Next base: position 167,811 of record NZ_JAGWCZ010000005.1, read on the forward strand.
GTATCATTTGAAGAAAATTATGATAATAAATTAGGTATGTTAGGAGTAAAAGTCACATCTGTTGAAGATGACAAATCACCTCTTAAAGAAGTATACGACCCATCTCACCCAGATGCAAAGCCAAATGGATATGTAGAATATCCAAACGTAAATATATTAGTTGAGATGACAGACTTAATAACTGCTTCACGAGCATATGAGTCTAATATAGATACATTAAATGCTCAGAAGTCTATGATAGCAAAAGCACTGGAAATAGGAAAGTAGGGATAAATTATGCCAATTACACAGATTAACAACCTAGTGCAAGGAGCACAGTTAGAGAACTTAATTGGAGAAACTAAACCATTAAATACTAATAATAAAGAAGAAAAAAAGAATTTTGAAGATGTAATAAAAGATACTATTGATAAAGTTAATTTTCAACAAGTGACAGCAGATGATATGAAAGAAAAATTTATAAAAGGCGAAGATGTTTCTATGCATGAAGTTATGTTAATAGGTCAAGAAGCACAACTATCTATGCAATATCTAATAGAAGTTAGAAATAAGATTCATGATGCATATCAAGAAATGAATAAAGTACAAATTTAGTCTTTTGAACAGGAGTAATAATCAATGATAGCCAGTTTTAAAAATAAGATTAAGGAGCAAGTTGCTAAATCTAGGACAAAAATAGGTTCTCTAAAAAAGGGGACTAAGATAGCATTAGGTATAGGGATTGTTGCTATATGTTTAGCGCTAGTATTTACAGCAATATCTGCAAGCAAAAATAAGTATGCAGTCTTATTTTCAGAGCTAGATGTTCAAGATGCTGCAGATATATCAGCAGAATTAGAGTCTAGAAAGATAGATACCAAGGTAAAAGGAAGTACAATTTATGTTCCTAGAACAGAAGTTGATAAGTTGAGGTTAGAGTTAGCTCCAAGCTTGACAAGTGGTTCTAAAGGATTTGCACTTATGGATGATAGTTCATCAATAGGGCTTACTGATGAAGAGTTTCAAATTAAGAAGCAACGAATGATGCAAGGAGAAATAGAAAAAACAATCAAGAGTTTTCCTCAGGTGGAAGATAGTAGAGTACATATAACATTTGGTGAATCTTCTGTATTTGAGAAGGAGGCTGTTCCAGGAAGTGCAGCAGTTTATTTGATGCTAAAGCCAGGAACAACTTTAGAGAAAAATCAAATAAAATCTGTTATGGCACTTGTATCAGGAAGTGTTACAAATATACCAGAGAAAAATGTTCAAGTTATTGATAACAAAATGAACTTATTATCTGAAGGCATCTTAGACGATGAAGAAGTTGATGAAAACAATCAACCGATAAATGGTGCTATTAGTATTGATAAAAATAAGGCATCTGAGCAGGCACTGGATAAACAATTAGAAAAATCTATTTTAGACATGTTAGAACCAATATTTGGTACAGGAAAGGTAAAAGCTACAGTAAATGCTGATTTGAGTTTTGATACAGCTGAAAAAACTGAAATAAAAATTGACCCTGATAAAGTTGCTATAAAGGAAACAAGGTCAAAAAATTCATCTAAATCTGCGACAAATAATGTCCAAGGTGTAGATGCTAATATGAATAACCAAGGAAATAAAAATGGTACTAATACAGAAGATAGTTTGGATGAGAGTTTTGAATATGAAACAGGTAAGATTGAAACTCATACTATAGTTGCGCCTGGAGAACTTAAAAGATTGACAGCTTCTGTTGCTATAGATGGAAAAATAGCTAAAGGTGTTCAAGCTGATGTGGAAGATATTGTTAATAATGCTATAGGCATGGATGGAGCTAGGGGAGATACTCTTAGCGTTGTTTCAATGGTATTTGACCCTAAGGGTAAGGCAGAAGCTAAACAAGAAATGGAAGATATTAAAAAAGAAGGATTCAAAAACAATATAATAAAAGCGGTTGTTGGAGTAGTAGCAGTTGTTGCAGTAGGTGTTATTGGATACTTAATATATAAAAAGAGAAGTGAACAAGAAGACATGGATTATGAAGATGAAGTTTATAGTACTAATTCTATTGATAAGAAAGACAATCCTCTGTTAGGGGATGACCCAGAATTGACATTAGAGGAAGCTGTTAAAATGTATGCAGAAGAAAAACCAGACCAAGTCACAGAGATAATAAAAACTTGGTTAAATGAGTAAGGGGGATAGAAAGTGTCCGCGGAAATTACAAATGTTAATGCGTTTGATTTAAGTGATATAAGTGAAAATGATAAGAAAGAGAAGGTAGAAGGTGAAGGTTTAAAAAAAGCCGCTGTACTGTTAATGACATTAGGTCCAACTGTGGCTAGTGATATAATAAAAAGTCTACCAGATAAACAAGTTCAAAAAATAGGTTTGGAAATTGCAAATATTTCTTCAATAGCTTCAAAAGAAAGAAGAGAAATATTAAAAGAGTTTGTAGAAATAAATAAAGCGAAAGATTATGTTATAGAAGGCGGGCTTGAATATGCCAAAGAATTGTTAAGTAATGCCTTGGGAAATGCCAAAGCAAGTAAATTACTTGAGGGTATATCAATAGATACAAGTACAAAACCTTTTAAACATATTATAAAACTAGATGTAAAGAAGATATTAGAAATACTTAGAAATGAAAGTGCACAGACTATAGCCATTTTACTTGCACATATGGAACCTGAAAATGGTGCAGAAGTTTTAGCTTATTTAGATTTTGATTTACAAAATGAGGTAGCTATGAGAATAAGTTCAATGGGTTCAATATCTCCAGAAGTTATAAGTGTAATTGAAACTTCATTAGAGAATAAAATGCATTCAATAAGTGGTGAAGATTTTAAAGATTATGGAGGAATAGCTACTCTAGTTCAAATATTGCTTAATTCTGATAGAAAAACAGAAAAGAATATTTTGAATACTATTGAAGAAAAAGACCCAGCTTTAGCAGCTCAAATTAAATCTAATATATTTGTATTTGAAGATATTGTCAAGTTAGATGATATAAGCATACAGAAAGTACTGAAAGAAGTAACTATGAAGGATTTAGTATATGCTTTAAAAGGTGTGGATGATGAAATATCAGATGCTATATATAGAAATCAATCCTCTAGGGCAGCAGAAGCACTTAAAGAAGAGATGGAAATGGTTGGTGTCATAAAGGTTACTCAGGTTGAAGGTGCTCAACAAAAAATAGTGAGTATTGTAAGAAAACTTGAAAGAGAAGGTGCCATAACTATTGTAAGGAATTTTGGTGATGACTTTGTTGAATAATAAAATTATCAAAAGTGAAAAAGCATCATATAAAGGAGTACTAGACTTATCTATAATAGATAAAGCTAGAGTGGGAGAATCAAATATAAACGAAGATAATGATTGTAGATTTAGAGATGAAGTAATAAAAGAAGCTATAGAATCTGCTGAGATAAAAAAGAATGAGATATTGGAAGAAGCAAAAATAAATGCACAAAATATAGAAAAGCAAGCATATGAAAAAGGATATAGTCAAGGTCAGAAAAATGGATATGAGGATGGATATAAAGAGTCATATAATGAGTATACCCAAAAAGCTAAAGATGAAGCAGATTCTATAAGAAATCAGGCAAATTTAATCTTATTACAAGCTAATGAGAAAATGACTGAGTACATAAAGGAAAAAAATAAAGAGATTATAAGACTTGCTATTAATATGGCTAGTTCTGTTCTAAAAAAGCACTTTGAAGATGAAGAATCTATGAGTGATTTGTTAAAGCAAATTATTCAAGATTATGAAGGAAGTAGTTCATTCATAGTAAGATGTAATTCTTTCTATAAAGATAATATAGAGAAAGAGTTTGAATTATTTAAAGAAGAAACATCATTAAAATCAAGTGTATTTGTTATTGCAGATGATAGCATAGATGAAGGAAATGCTATTATACAAAAGGAAAATGGAAGAATAATAGTTGGTATTGATTGTGCTATGGAAAAACTAAAAGAAGAATTGCTTGGTGAATAAAGTATGTATAAAACTGATATATCTATAGATTTTGACAAAATAAATAAGAAAATAGAAAATTTAGAACTTACTATATCAGAAGGTAGAGTTAAGAAAATAATAGGGCTTACTGTAGAAGTTGAAGGGATAAAAGCTTTTGTTGGAGAGCTATGTGTTATATACAATCAAGTCAACAAAACAGTGAATTGTGAAGTAGTAGGTTTTAAAGATAAAGAAGTAATATTAATGGCATTAGGAGAGTTAACATTAATAGCACCTGGTTGTAAAGTTATTTCTAAGGGGATACCTTTAAGTGTTATGTGTAGCGATAATTTACTAGGTAAAGTACTTGATGGTCTTGGAAATCCTATAGACAACTCAGAAGTTGTTTTAGGAGACAGATACAACTTGAATAATGAACCTCCTGACCCAATGAAGAGAAAAAAGATACGCAATATAATGGAAACAGGTGTAAGAGCAATAGATGCATTTACTACTTGTGGTGAAGGACAGAGAATAGGAATATTTGCAGGAAGTGGAGTAGGTAAGAGTACAACTCTAGGCATGATTGCTAGAAATGCAAAAGCAGATGTAAATGTAATTGCCCTTGTTGGAGAAAGAGGAAGAGAAGTATTAGATTTTATTGATAAAGACTTAGGTGAAGAGGGAATGAAAAAATCTGTTGTTGTATGTGCGACATCAGATAAAGCACCATTAGTTAGACTTAAAGGTGCCCTTACAGCCACTGCAATAGCCGAATACTTTAGAGATCAAGGGAAAAAAGTAATACTTATGATGGATTCTGTGACTAGATTTGCTATGGCGCAAAGAGAAGTTGGAATAGCCATAGGAGAGCCACCAGCACAAAAAGGATATACACCATCTGTATTTGCCATTTTACCAAAACTCATGGAGAGAACAGGGACATCAGATAAAGGCTCTATCACTGCATTTTATACAGTATTAGTTGATGGAGATGACTTTAATGAGCCAATAGCAGATACTACAAGAGGGATACTGGATGGTCATATAGTTCTATCTAGAGATTTGGCAAATAAGAACCATTATCCTTCCATAGATGTCTTGAATAGTTTAAGTAGACTTATGAATGAGATTGCTTCAAAAGAAGATATAAAAATAGCATCATTTGCAAGAGATATGCTCTCTGAATATAGAGAAGCAGAAGATTTGATAAATATAGGTGCATATGCTTCAGGTACCAATAAAAAAATAGATGAAGCAATCTATTATCATGAGCATATTATCAATTTTTTAAAACAAGGTATAAATGAAAAGAGCTCTTTTAACGAAACTATAAGTAGCTTGAAAAGAATATTTGAATAAATAACTTAAAAAAATATTTGAAGAGGTTGTGATGGAATTGGATAAAAACTTTAAGTTTAGATTACAGAAAGTTTTAGACTTAAAAATGAAAGATGAAGAAAAAATAAAAATGGAGTTTGCTAAAATTCAACAAAAAAAAATAGATATAGAGAATAATTTAGAAAACTTAGAAAGTAATTATAATAAATATGCTATAAGTAAAGATAACGATAGTATTCAAAATCAAAAAATAACTATTAACTATTTGTTGGCTCTAAATAGCTCTATAATGGATTTATCAGAGGAACTGGATAAGTCGACAAATGAACTTGAAAAAGCTAGAAAACAGCTTATAGACAAACAGATAGAAAGAAAATCATTAGAAAAACTAAAAGAGAAAAAGTATGGACAGTATTATAGAGAAGAAAATTTAAAGGAACAAAAAACTAATGATGAGTTTGCAAGTATGAGTTATTTGAGAAATAGACAAGTTCTATAAGAATAGTAGGAAGTGAGGATATTATTGTATGAAGATACAAGCAGATTCTTATAATGTTATTAAAGATATTGTGGATAAAAAAAGTTCATCTAAGAATAAAGATGTAAAAAAGAATAAATTTGAAGATAATTTGTATAAGGTAACAGACAATAAACCAGTTAAAGATAGAAAAGAAACAAGCAATCAAAATGTTAGCTCAGATAAACCAGAAGATAGTGATAATGAGTGTCATTTAGATGAAGATAAAAGTAATCACTTAGAAGATAAAAGTACATATGAAAAAGATTGCAGTAAGATTAATGAGATTTTACAACAATTACTAAATATTTTAAAAAATAATGATAAAAAAGATAAAGATATAAATTCTATATTAAATGATATAGAAAAGCTAAATGTATCAGGTGAATTGAAACAAGAACTTAAACTTAATAAAAATATGTTGAATAAGATTGCAAACCAAAATGCAGAGTTAAATAAAGCTAATGCGAATAAATCTGATGAAGCGCAAAATTTAGACATGATGAAGTTAAGAGAGCTTTTAGATAATAATGTTAACGAAAACTTTGAAGTAATTAGTAAAACTACAGAGGATGATAATAAAAGCATAGATTTATACAACTTTGATAGTAATAGAATGGACAATCTTAACTCAAATAAGCAAAGAGATGATAGTTCTGATATTTTGGAAAAACTAGCAGGGGTTAATGGAAATAAAAACGGAAATTTGGGTCAGGTAATAAATAAAAGCATGGATATAAACAAAACTAAAAGCGATAATGTTAATTTAAAACATATAGAATCAAACGTCATGGATGATTCGATTAAGGCTATTAAACATATGAAAACAAATGATATACAAGAGTTAACAATTAAATTAAGACCAAAAGAATTGGGAGATATGAACATACAATTATTGAAAGATAATGAGAGTATGAAAGCTGTTGTAACTGTTTTTAATAAAGACGTATTTGACTCTATAAATAAAAATATAACAGATTTAAAGCAACATCTTGAACTTACGAATGTAAATATAAAAGATGTATCAGTGCAAATGCATAGTGATAATAGAAATACATCAGATACTTTTGATAAAGCATTTGAACAACAGAACAGACAAAATAACCAAGAAAATATGAATAAGCAGGATACAAATAATAAGCGTAACAATATAGTCATAGAAGATGAGATTAAAGAAAATCTTATTGATGATGATAGAGTAGATTTATTAGCGTAATAAGGGGGTAATACTGTATGTATGGAGTGGCAACAGCTTTAGCAGGGGCTCAAGGAAACTATAGGTCAAATAACTTGAGCCAACTTGAAAGAAATATTAATGATATTGCGAATAAACAAGTTAGAAGTAAAGGAAATCAGACAGTAACAGACAACGGAACTCCAATTATAGGGCAGGGTGACGATGCTGATAAAGACTTGTTTATGAAAATACTTGTAGCACAAATGGGTAATCAAGACCCAATGAATCCACAAGACCCAACAGAGTATGTATCACAATTAGCTCAGTTTGCAACTTTAGAAAAGATGTCAGCTATGAACGACAAGCTAGATATACTCTTAGCTTTAAGTAACTCTACTCTAATAAACTCTGCTTTGAGTATGGCAACGTCATTAATTGGTAAAGAAGTAGAAGTATCTGGAGAAGAGAAGGAAGATGAAAACATTGTAGGTGTAGTAAAGTCCACATATATAAAAGATGGAGAGGTACACTTAGAACTGAAAGTAGATGGTAGTGATAAAACTGTAGATGTTAAATATGAAAAATTACTTAAAATAGGAGAAGTAGATACAACTTCAGGAGAAGAAAATAACCCTCCAGAGCAAGAATCTCCAGAACAAGAATAATATTAAATTAGAAAAGAGGTAAATTCATGATAAAAGCAATGTATTCAGGTGTAAGTGGAATGAAAGCAAATCAAACAAAACTAGATGTAATAGGTAACAATGTAGCAAATGCTGGGACTACTGCTTTTAAGAAAAGTTCAGCTAGAATAACAGATTCATTTTATCAAACTGTACTATATGCAAGTGCTCCAACAGCTGCGTTAGGGGGAACAAACTTAGGACAAGTAGGTGTAGGTAGTAAGATATCAAGTATAAATAAAGATATGACACAAGGAAATGTACAGCCAACTAATAGACCATCAGATTTGATGATAGATGGCGATGGGTATCTTCCAGTAGTGAGACAAGGTACAGTTATGTATACAAGAGATGGTTCTTTTAACTTAGATACAGGATTTAAAGCAGCAGCTGGACCTTTGCAAAATATCAAAGGTGGAAGACTTGTAAATGGTGATGGATATATGTTACAAGGTGAGGTTTATAAGGGTACATATAATCCTGATACTGGTGAATTTACTAAAAATGCTACTGCAGAAGGAAAAGAACCTATTGTAATACCACTTCAAAGTGTAAGCCCTAAAGATGGTACAGTACAAAATGTACTGGAGTACAATATATCAAAAGATGGTACTGTAGAATTTTTATTAAGTGATGGTCAAAGAACACAGTTTGTATATCCTATACCTGATGGTAAAAAAGTAGGAGATGCATCTGGTTTAAATATTAATGATGGTAAGATTCAAAAAGTACAAACATATGCATTCCAAAATCCAGCAGGACTAGACGCAGAAGGAGGAAACCTATACAAGCCATCAGCAAACTCAGGAGACCCACAAGTAGCAGGAGCTACAGGAACAATAATACAAGGAGCAATAGAAGCTTCCAATGTAGATATAGCAGAAGAATTTACAGAAATGATAATAGCAAGTAGGTCTTTCCAAGCAAACAGTAAAATAATATCTACATCAGATGAGATACTTCAAGAAATAATAAGTCTTAAGAGATAGTAGGTACATAGTATGATAAGAGTAACGGATTTAAACGGAAGAAGCTACATATTAAACTCAGACCTTATAGTAAGAATTGACTCAGTTCCGGAAAGTAGAATATTACTTACAACAGGAGAAAAAAATCTTGTAAAAGAGTCTGTAGACGAGATAGTAGATAAAGTAATAAAGTATAAAAGGAAAATAAATGTAGGTTATATTAGGAGCGAAAAGTAATGAAAAAAACAGATTCACTGACATTCATTGGACTAATATTATCTACAGTATTAGTTTTATTTGGAGCAGTAAAAGGAAGTAGTACAGGATTAAAAAGTTTTTTTGACTTTTCATCAATATTAATAACAGTATTTGGGTCATTTGGAGCATTGATGATTACATTTACTATTGATGACATGAAACTTATAAAAAATGCACTACAATACTCATTTAAAACAACGAGTATATCAAGATTAGACTTATTGAATCAGTTTAAAGCACTTTCCAAAAAAGCGAGAAGAGAAGGTCTTTTGTCAATAGAAAGTGATGTAATGAAAATACAAGACCCATTTATGAAAAAAGGATTAGAGCTATGTATTGATGGTCTGGAAGTCAATGAAATAAGGTCTATATTAGAATTAGAGATAGATTCTGTTGAAGATACAAATAACAGATATTCAAAGATATTTAAAACTTGGGGAACATTTGCACCTGCATTTGGAATGTTGGGGACTCTAATAGGTCTTATACAAATGTTATCTGACCTTACATCACCAGATTTGATTGCTTCTGGTATGGGAAAAGCATTAATTACTACATTTTATGGTTCTCTACTTGCAAATATTGCTTTAAATCCAATTGCATATAACATAGATGAAAAAACGGAAAAAGAAGTTTACATAAAAGAAATGATGCTGGAAGGTATAATAAGTATACAATCTGGCGAAAGCAGTATAGTAGTTGAAGAACGATTAGCAACATATCTTTCAAGAAGTGAAAGACTAGAGTTCTTGAAATCTAATAAAAATACAGAAAGAGTAATTAGTAATGGCGCGTAAAAAAAATAAAAAAAAAGATGAGATAAACCCAGATGCATGGTTGGCCACTTATGCAGACACAATAACTCTAATTCTTACTTTTTTCGTATTGCTATATGCAACATCAGTTGTAGACATGGAAAAATTTAAAAATATATCAAATGCATTAAAAGGTCAGTTTTCTGGAGTAAGTATGTTTAACACAGGTTCAAGTACAAGTGCGAAGTCTCCAATAGATAGTGTTTTAGTGGATAAAAATGATAAGTCAGATTTAGAACAAGATTTAAAAGATAAGGTTAATAATTCTAACTTACAAAAGAGTGTAACAGTTAAGGATGATAGTAGAGGGATTTTATTAGAGTTAGATGACTCAATCTTATTTGACTCTGGGATTTCGGAGTTAAAAGTTGATAGTAAAGCTACTCTAAATAAAGTATATGACATGATAAAAATGATGAAAAATAAGATAGTTATAGAAGGTCATACTGATAATGTACCTGTAAAATCAAGTACACATGAGTCCAATTGGGATTTATCTTCTAGTAGAGCAGTAAGTGTTGTAAGATACTTTGTAGAAGAAAAGGGCATGGACCCTAAACTATTTTCAGCAACAGGATGTGGAGAGTATCAACCTTTAGTTTCAAATGATACAGCAAAAGGAAGAGCTGAAAATAGAAGAGTTAATATACTTATAACTATCGACTAGGAGGAAGAGTTTTGTTCAAAAATAAAAAAATTATTCTAATTATTTTGATACTGATTGTTTTCTCAGCAGGAGCAGGGTTTTTTATATTAGGTAAAGGTGGAAATGGACAAATTGATAAGATTATAGGTTTGTTTATTCCAACAGGAAAAGGTAAAGATGAAATAAAAACAGAAAATCTTGATTTAGAAGAAATGGTATTGAAGCTAGCTGATGAAGGTGTAAGATATTTAAAGGTGTCAATAACTGTGTCTTATGATGCTTCATATAAAGATATAGAAAAAAATACACCTTTAATTAGAGATAATATCATAAATTGCCTTATGGCAAAAAGAGCAGATGATTTTGCTGCTGAAAACCTAAATAATATAAAAGATGAAATAAAAAATACTTTAAATACAAATTTAGGTGGAAATGTAATACAAAACATATATTTCACAAATATAGTAGTACAATAAAAGGATGGTAAGACATGATACTTTATTTATTAAAGATATTAATATGTATTCCAATAATTTTAATATTGATAGTCTTATCTTTAAAAATTAGCCAGGGAACTTTATTAAAAAAATACAATGACAAATATGTAAAAATACTAGACATTGTAAGTATAAATAAAAACAATAGCATAATAATTTTAAAAATAGGTGAAGAAGGATGTATTATTGCATCTTCTTCAGCTAGTATGAATAAGATAAAAGATTTGACCAAAGAAGAAATATCAAAAATAGAAGATGACATTAAAGAAAGAAATTTTAAAATCCAAGATTTTAAAATGGAAAAAATCAAAGCAAAATATGATTTCAGTAGATATATTGGAAAATTTACAAAAAAGGAAGATAAGTAAATGGAACTATTATCAAAATTACCTTTGGCTGACGTACCATATACAAGTTCAATGCAATTGTTTTTATTTCTAACTGCATTAATGTTTTTACCATTTGTAATGTTCATGATGACAAGCTTTGTTAGAATAGTCATAAGTTTATCATTTTTAAAATCAGCATTAGGAGCACAACAGGCAATTCCAAGTCAAGTTTTGGTAGGGCTTGCAATAGTATTGACAATATTTATAATGAGACCAGTATTAAATGAAATAAACGAAAAGGCATTACAACCATATATTAAAGAAGAAATCACTATGGAAAAAGCTATGAAGGAAGCAGAAGGGCCTATTAAAGAGTTTTTATTAAAGCAAACTAGACAAACTGACTTAGATTTATTTGTAGAACAGGCAGGGTTAAAAGAAAAAAAATTAACTCGTGAAAATATACCCTTATCTGTTGTAGTTCCAGCTTTTGCGATAAGTGAGTTAAAAACTGCTTTTCAAATAGGTTTTTTAATATACATACCATTTTTGATAATAGACCTTGTTGTGGCAAGTGTTTTGATGTCTATGGGAATGTTTATGTTGCCTCCAGTCATGATATCATTACCATTTAAGTTGTTATTATTTGTAATGGTAGATGGATGGAACTTGATAGTAAAAACATTGATATTGGGATTTGGATAGGAGAAAAATAGTATGAGTGAATTTATGATAATGAGTGTTCTTAAAAATGGCATGTTTACAGGAGCTATGATTGCAGCTCCAGTACTAATTGTTTCTCTTGTAGTTGGACTTTTAATAAGTGTGTTTCAAGCTACAACTCAAATCCAGGAGCAAACATTGACTTTTGTACCAAAATTAATAGCAATTCTTTTAATAGTAGCTATTGGTGGAAGCTGGATGTTACATACTCTTATTAATTTTACTTCTGAGATATTCAATATGATATCTCTTATAACTAAGTAGGTAGGGTGCATATGATTTTTGTATTTATTAGAATAGTAGCCTTCTTCGGAACATTGAGAATACTATTTCCAGCTGGTACACCTGCTTTATTTAAGTCACTTTTTGCAATCATTATATCAATATTGATTTCAAGTACTATGCAAATTGAATATGCAACAAATATAGATAATATTGTAATGTTTACGTTATATGGTATAAATGAGACGATAACAGGGATTATTCTCGGATATATAACTAATCTATGTTTTTATAGTATCAGAATGGCAGGTTCTATGATGGACCAACAGATGGGATTATCAATGATTAATATGTTTGACCCAAACTCAATGGCTCAAACAACTTTAATTGATAATCTTATGAACTGGACAGCAATAATGATATTTTTTAGCATGGATGGGCATCATGTTTTAATTCGAGGTATAAGGTATAGTTTTGAGTTAATTCCAATAGGAAAATCATTTGTAGATAATAATATAGATTATATAATAAACATATTTGTGCAGTGCTTTATAACTGGATTCAAAATAGCAATACCTATTGTACTTTGTCTGCTTATGGCAGATTTTATATTAGGTCTTATATCAAGAAGTGTACCTCAACTAAACGTAATGATAGTTGGTATGCCATTAAAAATATTGGTTGGTATAGCACTATTTATCATATCAATACCTTTAATTGTCAACCAAATAAGTCACTTATTGAGTCAGATACCAAAGATGTATGAGGGAACTTTTGCACTAGCCCCCATGTTTTTTATGGGTTCAGCAGATAAAACAGAAGAAGCCACTCCAAAGAAAAAGGGAGAACAAAGAAAAAAAGGTAATATAGCAAAAAGTAGAGAATTACCCGTTGCAATGACTCTATTTGCATTCACTTTATTAGTCCCTACATTATTTTCATATGTAGTGGATACACTTAAATCTTCACTTAATCATTTTTTAAGTGTGAATTTTTATATGGACATAAATTATTCAAATCTAGAAAACTTAGTTATAGTGGGATTAATGGATTTTTTTAAGATATTTTTGCCAATAGCTATTCCATTCTTGGTTTTAGGTATAGTAGCTAACCTGTTTCAAGTGGGAATATTGTTTACTGGGGAAACTTTGAAGCCAAATCTATCAAAATTAAATCCAGTTAGTGGATTCAAAAATATGTTTTCTATGAAAAGTTTATCAACTTTAATAAAGGATGTAGCGATTATATCTGTCTTAGCATACATAGGATATAAATTCTTTCAAGATAATTATTTAGATATCTTAAAGCTAGGTAATATATATCTTCCAACTTTAATGTATACAATTAAAGACTTAGTATATTCTATATTAAGTAAAATTTGCATAGCTATGATAGTTATAGCAGCTACAGACTATTTTTATCAAAGATATAGTCATAAAAAGCAACTTAGAATGACAAAACAAGAAGTAAAAGATGAATATAAAAACTCAGAAGGGGACCCAGAAATAAAAGCTAAAATAAAACAAAAACAAAGACAAATCTCATCTCAAAGGACTATGCAAGCAGTACCAAGCGCTACTGTAATAGTAACCAATCCAACTCACTTATCTATAGCAGTGAGATATGAAAAAGGAAAGGACCAAGCTCCAGTAGTAGTGGCAAAAGGTGCAGACTATTTAGCTTTTAAAATAAGGGAAATCGCAAAGGGAAATGATATCCCAATAATAGAAAATAAACCTATCGCTAGGTTGTTATATAAGCAAGTAGAAATAGACCAAGAAATTCCAGAGGACATGTATCAAGCTTTTGCAGAGATATTAGTAGCAGTATATAAAATCAAAAATAGATACAAAGTCCCAAAAAGGTAGGATAAGTAATGAATAAGTTTAATCTAAAGGAACATATGGACGTAATAGTGGCTTTTGGTGTCGTAGGAATTGTTCTTATGATGATAGTGCCATTACCTACATTTATATTAGATATTTTACTGGCAATTAACATAAGTTTATCTGTGCTAATTTTATTAATGACATTATTTACAACAAATGTACTTGATTTATCTATATTTCCAACAGTGTTACTTGTTACAACACTATTTAGATTGGGATTAAATCTTTCATCAACTAGATTGATTTTAACTCAAGGATATGCAGGTGAAGTTATAGAGGCATTTGGAAGTTTTGTTGTAGGTGGAAATTACGTAGTAGGTATAATTATATTCCTAATTATATTAATTGTTCAATTTGTCGTTATAACTAATGGTTCTGGAAGAGTATCTGAAGTAACAGCTAGATTTACGTTAGATGCCATGCCAGGGAAGCAGATGAGTATAGATGCAGATTTAAATGCAGGAGTTATAGATGACAAAACCGCTAGAAAAAGAAGAAAAGAACTCCAACAAGAAGCTGATTTTTATGGATCTATGGATGGCGCAAATAAGTTTGTAAAAGGAGATGCTATAGCAGGTCTTATAGTAACAGCAATAAACATAATAGGAGGAATTGTAATAGGAGCTGTAATGCTAAACATGACTCTTATGGGTGCAGCTCAGACTTATGTAAGACTTACTATAGGTGATGGACTTGTAAGCCAGATACCAGCTCTACTAATATCTACATCAGCTGGTATAATCGTAACAAGAGCTTCGACTGATGAAAACTTTGGTGACTTAGTAGGTAAGCAATTAACAGCAATACCAAAAGCAATAATGATGACTGGATGTGTTTTAATTGTACTTGGTATGATGCCTGGATTACCTAAACCAGCGTTTTTTTCACTGGGAATAGGTGCAATAGCAGCAGGTTACTTCTTAGGAAGAGAAAAGAAGGATACCTTAGAAGATTTAGATTTTGAAAAACCTGATATGGTAAATCCAGACAAAAACGAAGTAGAAGATGTAACAAACTTAATAAATGTAGAAGCTATAGAAGTAGAAATTGGATATGGATTAATATCTCTAGCTGATGAATCAGCAGGAGGAGATTTACTTCAGAGAATAGCATCAATAAGAAGACAATGTGCCATAGACATGGGTATCGTTGTACAACCTATAAGAATAAGAGATAATTTACAATTAAATCCGAACCAATACAATATAAAGATAAAAGGTAATGTAGTTGGTGGATATGAGATAATGCCTAATATGGTTTTATGTATGGACCCTATGAATCAAGGTTTTAATATATTTGGAATAAAGACAATTGAGCCTACTTTTGGAATAGAGGCACTTTGGATAGAAAGTGATAAGGTAGAAGATGCAGAGTTAAAAGGTTATACAGTTGTAGATTCATCCACAATACTTATAACCCATTTACTAGATATAATAAAATCCAATGCACATGAATTGCTGGGAAGACAAGAAGTTAAGACTATTATAGATGCAGCAAGAGAAAATTATAGTGCTGTAGTTGATGAATTGATACCAGATTTAATGACACTTGGTGAGGTTCAAAAAGTACTTAAAAATCTGTTGAGAGAAAAAGTAAATATAAAGGATAGGGTTACAATACTTGAAACACTTGCAGACCAGTCTCGAAATACAAAAGACATAGAGCTTCTTACTGAATATGTGAGAATAGCTTTAGCTAGAAGTATTTGTACGAATTTGGTGGATGAAGATAAGTCAATTGTAGTGGCTACATTATCTCCAGAAACTGAGGAATTAGTATCCAATAATTTACAAAGGTCTGTAAATGGAACTTATCCAGCCGTTGACCCAGAAAATACAAACAAAATATTTGAAAGTATACAAGATGTAATAGGTAATGTATATTTCAATCATAATATACCAGTAATAGTAGTATCACCAAAGATAAGAGCACCATTTAGAAAACT
The DNA here is from genome assembly GCF_020657855.1 of Clostridioides sp. ZZV14-6153. NCBI lineage: Bacteria > Bacillati > Bacillota > Clostridia > Peptostreptococcales > Peptostreptococcaceae > Clostridioides > Clostridioides sp. ZZV14-6153. The sequence goes on from NZ_JAGWCZ010000005.1 coordinate 183,752, forward strand.
ACTTGAGATTGTATATCCTAATTTGACGGTACTATCATTAAATGAAATACCTAATGATGTTAAAATCAAAGCAGAAGGTGTGGTGAGCATATATGATGACGAAAAAGTATACAGCTGATACAATTCAGGATGCTATGAATCTAGCCAAAATGGAATTGGGTGACAATATTACATTAATAGATAAAAAAGAGGTAAGAAAATCTGGAATACGAGGTATTTTTTCTAAGAGAGATATCGAATTAACTGTTGGATGGGAAAAGATAGATAAAGTAGAACAAAATGACTTGAAACGAGAGGTAGAACAATTAAAGTCAATTATAAGTAATATGGGGTTTGATAATAAGAATGACAATGATATAGATAAAATATGTAAGAATCTACTAAATCTAGAGTTAAATGAAGAAATTGTAGAGTCCATAAGAACTGACTTACAAGAAATGAAGTTCAATGGAATTGATACAAGTAAAAATTTAGTGGAAAGTCTAAAGAAAAAGATTAAAATAGAAAATCCAACGATAAATGGGAAAATCGCTCTAGTTGGACCACCAGGAGTAGGTAAGACAACTACAATAGCAAAGTTAGCTGCAAAATTAGTATTTGAGGAAAATAAAAAAGTAGGTGTAATAACTATAGATACCTATAGAATTGGTGCTGTAGAGCAGTTAAAGATATATACTGACATAATGAATATTCCTTTTAAAGGAGTAATAAGCCCTGATGAGATGGAGTTGGCACTTGATGAGATGAAAGATTGTGATGTTGTATTAATAGATACCACAGGTAGAGGATATAAAAATTCTATGCAAATACTAGAAATCAAAAATCTCATAGATAAAGCTGAAACTGATAATATACACTTAGTTTTGAATTGCACAACAAGAGAAAATGATACAAAAGCAATTATAGATTCATATAGAAATGTTAACTTTAAAAGCTTAATAATTACAAAGCTAGATGAAACAATCACATATGGTTCCATCTTTAACATAGTGAATTATGCACAAAAACCAATATCATATATTACAATAGGGCAAAATGTTCCTGATGATATTATAAAACCTAATGAAGATAAGATTATAAGATTACTATTAGGAGTTGAAAGTATATGATTGACCAAGCTCAAATCTTGAGAAAAATGGCAATAGAAAAAAAAGGACTTGATGAATTTATAGTAGATAATGGGAATGCACCTAAGATAATTACAATAGCTTCTGGGAAAGGTGGTGTTGGAAAGAGTAATCTTGCTACAAATTTGTCTATCTGCTTGACTAGGCTTAATAAAAAAGTTCTTATATTAGATGCAGATATAGGAATGTCAAATATAGATATAATAATGGGTGTAAATGTAAAAGGTACGATAATTGATGTAATTAATGGAGAAAAAAATATAGAAGATATAATTTCACAAACTAAATATGGTGTGAATATAATTTCTGGAGGTTCTGCACTTAATCATATAGAAGATTTTACAGAAGCTCAAAGAAATAAGTTTATACATAGCATAGAACAGATTCATGATGTCGATTTTATAATAATTGATACAGGAGCTGGTATGAGTAAAAGTCTATTGTCATTTATATATTGTAGTACTGAATTTTTCTTAATAACAACTCCAGAGCCAACATCATTGACTGATGCATATAGCTTACTAAAGGCTATAAGTAATTTCGGTATAAAGAGAAGTGCAAACATAATAATCAACAGGGTAATAAATTTAGAAGAGGCAAAATCTACATACAACAGAATAAAGATGGTTGTAGACAAATTTTTAAATCTTAATTTAGAGCTATATGGATATATAATAGATGATAAAAAAGTAGGAATATCTGTAAAAAAGCAGATACCATTTATTCTGGAATATCCTACAAGTAGCGCTTCAAAGTGTATTATATCTATAGCAAAGAGAATGGTAAGTCAGTCAAGAGAAGATATTGATGAGAGTAAGGGTCTACTAAGAAAAATGTTTAGTATATTTAAAAGCTAAGGAGGCGTAGTTAATGAATAGAGAAGAATTAATAAAAGAGAATATGCCTCTTGTAAAGAGTATAGCAAGAAAATTTTTTATACCTGGGAAAGGCTTTGAATATCAAGATTTAGTAAATAGTGGAGTTATTGGATTGATTGATGCAATAAATAAATTTGATGTTGAAAAAGGAGCAAAATTTTCTAGTTACTCTTATATAAAAATAAAATCAGCTATATTAGATGAAATTAGAAATCAAAGTCCAATCTCTAAGCACAATTTAACTAAAGTAAATAAATATAATAGAGTAGTAGAAAAATTACAGGCTGAGTTATTAAGAGAGCCAACTTCATATGAAATTGCAAATGAATTAAATATTTCAGAAAAGGAACTTTATGATATTGAAAATAATATAGATATGCTAAATATTGTGTCATTAAACCATGTAATCTTTGAAGATACAAATGAAACTGTACAAGATACAATAAGTGACAGAGAGGAAGATATTCCAGCAAATGTAATAGAGGAAGAAGAAAAACTAGAAATTTTATCTCAAGCAATTTGTAATTTAAGGGAAAAGGAAAAATTGATACTTTCACTGTACTATTATGAAGATTTAAATCTAAAGGAAATAGGGAAAGTGCTGGGTGTTTCAGAATCAAGAGTTTCACAACTCCACAGAAAATCAATAAGAAACCTAAGAAACAAAATAAAAGAACTTAAATATTCTATATAGATGGTGATTGATGTGAGGATACAAATTATATTAATAGTAGTGTCTATTTTGATAATAGTAACTATAATTGCAAATTTACATAAGGAATCAAAAAATAAAGATAACAGATATTTTGACAAAATATTTGAACAGGAATATGAGGCAAATGATAGATTGATAGTTGCAGAAAAAAGAAGATTCTTTTTAGATAAAGTACTTGCTGAAATAAGAAGTAATAATCATATAAAAATTTATGAAAATTATAGCTTAATGAAAACCAATGAAGAAAAAAAAGAAGATATATTTATAGAATCAAAACAGGAAATAAAACAAGAAAATGAGCTATCTCTTAAAGTGAAACATCTTATAAATTCTGGTTATGATGATGTGGAAATATGCAAGATGCTAGATATTGGAAAGGGTGAACTGTCATTAATAAGGAGTTGTTACAAAATATAAGAATGTTATTATTTGATAAAAAAGTACTTTTAGGAATAGGGATTGGTATATTAATATCAACTTTATGTATAATGCTTTTTAGTAATAATGATATGAGTAAAGCAGAGATAGAAAAAAAGGCCAGAACACTAGGTATGAAATATGCAAGTGAGATGAAAGTTTTAGAATAAATAGTCTTGTTGAACAATTTACAAAAAAGGAGGTCATAATGTGATAAGAGGATTATATACAGCAGTTTCTGCTATGATAACAAATCAACAAAAGCAAAATGTTGTTGTCAATAACCTAGCCAACATGGATACTAATGGATATAAAAGTAAACAGCTTTTAACCAAAAGTTTTGATGAATTGAAATTAGAAGGTTACAATAACTATGCAAATGGAACTAAACAAAAGCAAGAGATAGGAAAAATAAGTCCAGGTGTTTCTATGGATGAAACTATTACAGATTTTAACCAAGGTCCTATAAAACAGACTGATAATAAAATGGATGTAGCTATTCAAGGTAAGGGGTTCTTTTTGGTTAGTGATGCAGCTGGGAATCAGTTTTATACTAGAAATGGGAATTTTAGGACAGATAATCAAGGAGACCTTATAACTAGTGAAGGATACTATGTTCTTGGAACAAATACTGTTACTGGTGCTGTGGGTCATATAAATGTAGGAAATAAAAAATTTGAAGTAGCAAAGGATAATACAATATCACTGGACGGAAATGCTATGTACAAATTTAATATGGTAGATTTTAATGACTATAATAAGCTAAAAAAAGAAGGCGATAACCTATATTCTGGAGAAGGAGCTATAAAAGCAAATAATGCATATACAATACAAAATGCTATAGAGTCATCTAATGTGGATATGGTATCTGAAATCAACAATATGATGACAATTTCAAGAGAATATGAAGCAAATCAAAAGATAATTCAAGCTATGGATTCTAAATTAGCAAAAATAGCAAGCGAGATTGGTTCAGTAAGATAAATAATAGGAGGTGAATTTTTATGTACACAATGTTTTATACTAGTAAAACAGCTTTATCAGCAAATCAAAGTAAACTAGATATAATATCTAATAACATAGCAAATAATGATTCCACAGGATATAAAAAGCTAAATATAGAATATTCTGATTTAGTAGATGAAGTATTAAATAGACCATCATATCCCACAAATGGTAAAGATATATCAACTGGAACTGGTTCTAAAGTCTCAGCTCCTATGAGAAATTATGAACAAGGAGCATTAGCTCCAACAAATAGTAAAAGCGACTTGGCAATAGATGGAGAAGGGTTTTTTAGAGTAATAAGAAATGATGGTACATATGCATATACAAGAAATGGTGGATTTAATGTAGATGCTTTAGGTAAGATTGTAGATGATAATGGAAATATATTAGACGTTCAATTTGATGCAGGTTATAACTACAATAATACAAATATAAATAATACAAACTTAACAGTTTCAAGAAATGGAGATTTATCTGTAGATAATAAGAAAATAGGAAAGATAAACTTATATGAACCTATAGGAACTCAAAATTTTATATCTGAAGGAGATAGCCTATTTGTTGCAACTGATGCAGGACAAGTCAAACAAGTTGGAAAAGTGGATATAGTTCAGGGCTACAGAGAAAGGTCAAATGTTTCTTTACAAGACGAATTTGTTGACTTGATAGCTACTCAAAGGGCATTTCAAATGAATTCAAAAGGCATAAAGACAGCAGATGAAATGTGGCAAATAGCTAATAATTTAAGAGCTAAATAATTATGTAAGGTGAGGAATATTCATGTATGATATGAAAGATTATGATTTCGGCAAACCTCAGAGTTATTCAAGAGAAAATTTAACTTGTTTAAATTTTTTATTAGCTGAATTCTGTAAAAAATATAAAAACTATATAGTTTATGAACTTAAGTGTAATTCTAGTATGGTGGTTGAGAATATAGACCAAGTAAATTATCAAACCTTTTTAGATAGGGTAACATCTTCATGTTTAGTAGTACAAAATTCGATGGAACCTATTATGAAAAACTTTTCTTTTAGAATAGATAGAAGTGTAGCTGATATGTGGATTGATATAACATCTGGAGGAAATGGAGTTATAATAGATACTAAAAGAGAACTTACAGAACTTGATAAGAAATTACTTTTACATCTTATGGAGGATTTAGTAAGAAATATGCATTTATTTGAAGGCTTTGAAAACATACAAGTATTAGATACACACACACATATTAATTTACCACAATTGTGTTCACCAACTGCACCTGTATGTGTTGTAGATTTAAAAGTGCTAAATGATAATGAGTATATTGGTACGGTTTCACTTTGTTTCCCATACAATGGTTTAGAGGCCATGTTGGAAAATATTTCTGTAGTAGAATTTTTAGATATGGATGCAGGAGATAATTCAGAAGAATTCACTAAGAAAATCTATGATAGTGTATCTAATATAGAATTATCAGTTATTGCAGAGATAGGTAAAGTATCAATTAATGTTGAGGATTTACTTAAACTAGAAGTTGGAGATGTAATAGTAACAAATAAAAAGATAAATGATTATATAGATGTATATGTAGAAAATTCAAAATCATACACAGCAACACCAGGATTTATATCAAGTAAAAAGGGTGTGAAAATAAATGATGCTGTCAAAAAAGAGGTGTAATTATGGATAATAGCAATCTTATTTCAGATGAAGAAGCAAAAATGTTATTGAATGATAAAAGTGAAAAAGAAATTGGTGGAGATGATGAATTAGCTTTAGAAATTTCTGAAACTAATAGAAATAATATAGAGAGAATACTTGACCTTAAGTTAGAGTTATCTGTAGTTATAGGAAGAACTAAGATGAGTTTGAGAGATATTTTAAATTTAAATAAAGGTTCTCTTATTGAACTTGATACTTTAGCAGACCAAGATGTAGAAATACTAATAGACAATAAAGTACTGGCTTATGGAAAAGTGGTAGTGGTAGACTTAAACTTTGGTGTAAAAGTAACAAGTATAGTAAGTGAAGAGGACATGGTAAAATCTCTTGTTTAGAAACAAAATCAATTAATACTTATGGCATGAGGTGGTATTTATTTTAAACTTAAATGATGTAAAGAAAGATATATTAAAACTCAATAAAAAAGACTCATGTGCTCTATATAATGAATCTATTGATAATATAAATAATAATTGTATATCAAGTGGATTAAAATTTTTAAAAGAAGCAAGAGATTTAAGACCAAATGATGTAGATATTTTAAATCTTATAGGTCTTATAAACCTACTAAAATGTAATTTTGATGAGGCTGTAGAAAGTTTCTATAAGAGTTCCATTTGTGAAAAAACTGCTCTGTGTGAAAAGTATATAAATATGCTTACATCTGAGGAGTTTTTAATTTTCTTTGAAAAATATAATCAGCTTATAAGATTCATAAACAAAGGAATGTACAAAGAAGCTATACAAGGTTTTAAATTTATAACTGAACAATACAGCGATTTAATAGAGCCTTATGAGTTGCTTGCTTTGATTTATGATAAAGAAGAAGAGTACATAAAATTTGATGAATGTTTAGAAGTGTTAAAAAGGATTGATAAAGAAAATCATTTATTAAACCAAGAGAATAATATATTAGATACATATAATAAACAAATCAAAAGTAATGCAGATGTAGATATTGATGAGAGTGAATTTTTACATAGAAATATTAAACACTCTAAATTTGATGAAACTAAAGATGTAGTTAAGAAAGATAATAGAACTGAAAAACAGAAAAATTTAACTTCTAATAAGAAAAAAAGTATTAAAAAAAATAAATATCTACATTTAGCAATAATATTAGGTATATTATTAATAGGACAAAATATATATAGTTCTTATAAGATGAATAATTTAAAAAAGCAGATGTCTGAAAATACTAGTGTTAAAAATGAAGAAAAACTAAATTCTAGCTTAAATGATAAAGAAAATAAGGATAACACTTCTAATTCAAATAATAATGATAGAAGTGATGATAAAGAAGATGTAAACTCTGAAAAAAGTACTGTAGATAATGAAAATGATAAAAATACTGATTTATTTACAGAAGATGAATTGATGTCTAAAGCGAATAATTTAAAGAAGGAAAAGAAAACAAAGTCTTCTATACAGTTATATAAAAAGGTAGTAGATACTGGTGGAAATAAAGGGAACACATCAGAAGCAACTTATCAAGTAGCTACTCTTAGTGAAAAATTAAAAGACTATAATACTGCTGAAGAATATTATAAAATGTATGTAGAAAATTACTCAGAAGAAGATGCCTATTTTGATGAATCATATTATAATTTAGGTATGATGTATTATAATAAAGGTGATTTAAAAAATTCTAAATTGACATTAAAAAAACTAGTTAATAAGGTTCCTAATAGTATGTATAATAACTCAAAGGTAAAGGAAATTTTAAAAGAAGAATAAAAAATAAATAAGAAAAATAAACTATTTCATTTTAAAATAATTTATTTATAATATATTGACATACTATTTTAAAAAATTTAAAATAATAATTATAAAATGAGGAGGGATAAAAATGGAGTTTGAAAAAGGAAGTATTTCAATTCATACAGAAAATATTTTTCCTATAATTAAAAAATGGTTATATTCTGATAAGGACATATTTATAAGAGAGCTTATCAGTAATGCATGTGATGCAGTAAGTAAATACAAAAGACTTGTATCATTAGGAGAAATATCAGAAAATAATCCATCAGAGTATAAAATTACTGTATCTGTAAACAAGGGTGAGGGTACACTTAAATTTATTGATAATGGAATAGGTATGACTGAGGAAGAAATAAAAAAATACATAAACCAAGTTGCCTTTTCAGGTGCAGAAGATTTCTTTAATAAATATAAGGATAAAATGGAAGAGTCAAATGACATAATAGGTCATTTTGGGTTAGGGTTTTATTCTGCATTTATGGTGTCTAAAAAAGTACAAATAGATACACTTTCATATGTGGAAGGAGCAACTCCTGTAAGATGGATATCTGAAGGTGGTACAGAATATGAAATATCTGAATCAGATAGTAGACATGACAGAGGAACTACTATAACACTATTTATTGATGATGATAGTAAGGAATTTTTAGATGAATTTACTGTAAGAGGAGTAATAAACAAATACTGTTCTTTCCTACCAGTAGAGATATATTTAGAAGATGTTGAAAGATTAGAAAGAGAAGCTAAGGAAGCTGAAGAAAAAGCTAAAAAGCAAAAAGAAGATGGAAAAGAAGAAGAAGTTATAGATTCAAAGGTAATTGAACCCTTGAATGATACTAATCCTTTATGGCTTAAATCTCCAAAGGATTGTACTGATGATGAGTATAAAGAGTTTTATAGAAAAGTATTCAATGTATTTGATGAACCTTTATTTTGGATACATCTAAATGTTGATTATCCTTTCAATTTAAAGGGTATACTTTATTTCCCTAAATTAAAAAATGAATTTGAATTGACAGAAGGAAAAGTAAAATTATATAACAATCAGGTCTTTGTAGCTGACAACATAAAAGAAGTTATACCAGAGTTTTTACTTTTATTAAAAGGTGTAATAGACTGCCCAGATTTACCACTAAATGTATCAAGAAGCTTTTTACAAAATGATAGAGATGTAAGTAAAATTTCTAAACATATAATTAAAAAAGTAGCAGATAAGTTAAAATCTCTTTGTAAAAATCAAAGGGAAGAATATAACAAGTTCTGGGATGATATACAAATATTTATTAAATATGGTTGTTTAAAAGATGAGAGCTTCTATGAAAAGGTGAAAGAATGTATATTATTTAAAACTATTGATGACGAGTATATAACACTTCAAGATTACTTAGAAAAATGTAAAGAAAAACATGAAAATAAAGTATTCTATGTAAGTGATAAAGAGCAACAATCACAATATATTAAACTATTTAAGGAATATGACCTAAATGCTGTGGTATTAAATTCATCAATAGACACTCATTTTATTTCATTTATGGAATACAAAGAAAATGGTGTTAAATTTAACAGGATAGATGCAGACCTTTCTGATGTATTAAAAGACAAAAATGAAAATAAAGATAGTGAAGAAAATAAAGAAGAGATAGCCAAGATAGAAGGATTATTTAAAGAAGCTGTTGGAGAAAGAGTAAAAAATTATTCTGTAGAAGGATTAAAAAACGAAGAAACTCCAGCTATGATTTTAGTATCTGAACAATCTATTAGAATGGCAGAAATACAGTCAAGATTTGCTGGAATGGATTTAGGAATGAGTTTTGAGGAAGAAAAGACTCTTGTAATAAATGAAAACAGCCCGATTATCAAAAAATTAGTTTCTCTTAAAGATGATGAAGAAAAGAAAGATAAAGTAGCACTTATATGTAATCAAATAGCTGATTTAGCTTTACTTTCTAATAAAGAATTAAAGCCAGGAGAATTAGATTCATTTGTACAAAGAAGTAATAAACTTATGAATATGTTAATAGAACTATAGACTTAAAATATAGAAAAATAAAGTTTTAAAAATTTGTAAAATAGAACAATGAGAAGAGTTATCTTAAGATGATTGAAATTATCTTTAGGTAACTCTTTTTTGTTTTTATAATTTTTAGTTAAGTTTTAAACAGTTAACTGTACTTTAACAAGAAATATATTTGATTAAATAGAGTTAACTTGATATGAAAGAAGATAATACATATAATTAAGTAAAAGATTATTTTATAAATTATGTTTCAATACATAATTACACTTTTATTAAAAAATAAAGTTATTACTAAAGTAGAAAAATAGGAGGTTTTAGCATGAATTTTAATTATAATTTGCCAGTAAATATTTTATTTGGAAGAGGGAGAATTAATGATGTAGGTATAGAAGTATCCAAATATGGTAAAAAAGTATTAATTGTAACTGGGAAAAACAGTACAAAAAAAACAGGGTTACTTGATAAGACAATAGATTTGCTAAAAGGTGCTAAAGTAGAATATGAAGTTTTTGATAGAGTAGAGCAAAATCCTCTTATAACTACTATATATGCAGGAGTAGAAGCTATAAAAGAAACTGGTTGTGATTGTGTTTTAGGCCTTGGTGGTGGAAGTATAATGGATGCAGCTAAAAGTATAGCTTTTTCTTATAAAAATCCAGGAGATTTGAATGATTACATATTTGGAATTAAACAAGGTGAAGAAGCCCTACCTATAGTTTTAGTCCCAACAACATCAGGCACAGGTAGTGAAGGGAATTGTTTTGCAGTGCTTACAAATTCAGATACTAAAGATAAAAAATCTATAAAAAAGAATAGCATGTATGCAAAAGCCTCAATAATTGACCCAGAGCTTATGGTAACAATGCCAAAACATATAATTGCATCAGTTGGATTTGATGCACTTGCTCACAACATAGAAGCATATCTTTCGAATGGAAGAAATCCTCTTGCAGATGTACAAGCTATCTATGGGATTGAACTTATATCAGAAAGCTTAGTAAATGTATACAATAATTCTGATGATTTAGAAGCTTGGGAGAGAATAACACTTGCAAGTACTATTGGTGGGATGACAATTGGTACAGCTGGAACAACTCTTCAACATGGCATGGAGCACCCTGTAAGTGGTCTTAGAGATGTAATGCATGGAAAAGGACTTGCAGCTTTAACTCCAACTATTATAGAAAGTTCATGGGATAGTGATATTGAAAGGTTTGAAAATATATCAAAAATATTGGGCGGAACTTGTGCAGAAGACTGTTCAGATGCAATCAAAAATTTCCTTAAAAAGATAGATTTAGATATAAAACTAAGTGACCTAGGTATTGTAAAATCAGATATTGATTGGTTAACTGATAATTGTATGAAAATATCTGCTGCAAATATTAAGAGACATCCAAAGACTTTTAATAAGGAACAAATAAGAGAAATATACTATAAATCTTTATAGATTAAATTTTAGATAAAAATTGGTTGTGTTGGTTGTTATAAGTAAATAAACTTATAATTAGTTAATGCAAAAAAATAAATTTATCTCAAATGTTTATTTTACTTTCTGATAAATAAAGGAACTTAAAAAAGGGAAGATTAACTAAGTAATATTTTATAAAAATCTTCATTTTAAAAACTTTAAGTAGAGGTGAAATAAATGTTTAATCCTAAAAGAATAATATTTGAAAAAGGCACCCTAGATACAAATATTGGGAAAAACATATACGATAAATTTAAGGATAAAAAAGATGTAGAAATAATTAATATATCATCAAATAGGATTAAGGAACATATTCCAGGTGAAAATCTATATGAACAATATAGGAGTGGAAAACAAACTATGGTAGTTGGGATTAGAAAAAGTCTAAAGTTTCAAACATGTAAACCTTCTGCTAACTATCAATTGCCACTTGTCAGTGGATGTATGGGAAGATGTGAATATTGTTATCTAAATACACAGTTAGGTGATAAGCCATTTATAAGAGTGTTTGTAAATCTAGATGAAATACTTGAACAAACAAAGAAATATATTGAAGATAGAAAACCACAGGTAACTATATTTGAAGGAGCAGCTACATCAGACCCTGTTCCAGTAGAACCATATACTAATTCACTGAAAAAGACAATAGAGTTTTTTGGAAAAGAAGAAAAGGGAAGATTTAGATTTGTTACTAAATACAGTGATATAGATAGCTTGTTGGATGCTGAGCATAATAATCATACAGAGATAAGATTTAGTATAAATACACCTAGAATTATAGATGGGCATGAACATTATACGGCTTCTGCAAATAAAAGAATAGAATCAGCCGTAAAACTTGCAAAAGCTGGATATCAGATTGGATTTATAATAGCTCCTGTATTTTTATATGAAGGTTGGAAAGAGGAATATAGAAGTCTGATTAGAAGCATAAAAGAAGCTCTTCCAAAAGATTTTGATAGAAAAATTATATTTGAAGTTATATCACATAGATATACAACTAAAGCAAAGAATAGAATATTAGAAATTTATCCAGACACATTATTGCCAATGGAAAATGATAATAGAAAGTTTAAATATGGTCAATTTGGATATGGAAAATATGTATATACTAAAGAGCAATTAGATGATATGAAAGAGTTCTTTCATAAGGAAATCAATGAAGTATTTAAAAATAGCTTAATAAAATATATAATATAGCAAATCTTATCTAAAGATTTGCTATATTTTATTTTTATATATTCTATGTTTATAATAAAGTGATAGGATTTAGTACTGTCATATGAGAAAATAAAAAAGGCACTGTCTATCAAGACTATTTTTTTAAGTTTTGATAATATAAAAATATAGGATTAATAAAAATATCAGGAGGAGTTATGATATGCATGCATGGGAATCTATTCAAATTACATTAGATTTAATAGAAGCAAACTTATCAGAAGAAATATCAATCAATGAATTAGCAAATAAAGCAAATTTATCACCATTTTACTATCAAAGACTATTTAAAAGATTAGTAAATAAGACTGTAATGGAGTATATAAAACTTCGTCGTCTTGCAAAAGCTTCTGAATACTTAGCAGAACATAAGAATCGTATACTTGATGTAGCTTTAAATTTTGGATTTGATAGCCATGAAACATTTACACGTTCCTTTAAAAAAGCATATGGATTAACTCCAGAAAAATATAGAGAAAATCCAGTAAAACTCAATCAATTTGTTAAGCCAGAGTTAATTTTAAATTATGTCATGGTGGATGAAGGTGTACCATTGATTACAGATGGTATAGTAATTGAAGTAAATCGTAAAAAATTAAGTAAACCAAGAACTTTTGTTGGTCTTGAAGGAGAAATACCTATTTGCCAACTAATGGGTGGCGAAACAACAGGTATTGCAATAGCAAAGGAATTATGGATGAAATTTGGTAGCCAAAAACATAATATACCAAATCAAATTCCAGGTGGAAATGATTTTGGTGCTCTTTATATGGGTAATGCAAAAGAAGGAAATTGTATTTATATGGCAGGAGTAGAGGTAGAGCCAGGTACATCAGTAGAAGGATATAGTTCTTTTGAGTTACCTGCTAGAGAGTATTTAGTATGTGGGTTTGAAGCAGAAAATTTTGATGAGTTAGTTGACTCAGCTGTTTTTAAAGCTGACAAGTTTATGGAGAGATGGATGAAGAAACATAATCTAACAACAACTGATTTTGCAATTGAAATGTATTATCCATCTACATCTGAAGTAGCATATCTGGAACATTGGATTGTTCCAGTTCCTATTAAATAGGGGAAAGGGTGGTAAATATGGATTGGCAAGATACATTTTTCCAAGATAATAAACCAACACTTGAACAAATTAAAGAATTTATTAATAGCCCATTATGGGACAAGTTAAATAGTGTATTAAGTTCAACATATAATGTGGAACCAAAACTTGAGTATAGTAAATGTTCAATGCAAAGAGGTTGGAATGTAAAATACAAAAAAAGAGGAAAGTCATTATGTACTTTATATCCTCAAGAAGGTTCTTTCAAAGCTTTAGTCATTGTAAATGAAAGTAATAGAGTAGAAGTTGACTTATTTATTAATACTTGTTGTGATTATATAAAACAATTGTACAATGAGATAAAATTTTTTAATGGAAGTAAGTGGTTAATGATTCAAATAGATAGTATGTCGACATTAAATGACACACTTGAGCTTATTAAATTTAGAGTTTAATATATAAAACAGGGTGACTTATATACTCATCCTGTTTTTATATATTAACTTTTAATAGCTTGTATGAATTTGAGAAGCTTTTGTATTTCAATTTTTAATGATATTATATAACTTATGTTTATCAATTATTATTGAAATTGATTTGAGATAGAGTTTAAATATATACTTTTTCCTTTATCAGTAAGAAACATAAAAATAATGCTCCATAAACAGTTTAGAGTGTTTTTTATACTATCATGTTCATCAAGTTCTTTAGTGCCAACTGGTTTATATATAAGTATTGTTAAAATACATTCAATAATATTTTCTATCTGATTAGGAATTGTACATTCTTGAATTAAATTAGAATTTTGTAAATTAAGAAAACTTTCTTTCAAGAATTCTTTAAGTTCTTTTATGAAGTCAAGTTGAAATTTATATATTTTAGGGCTTATTTGAGATAGTTGGTCATAGTGCTTAAAATAATATGCATTTTCATTTTGAATACTCAATGAATTTAAAAATAGCTCATTTAAATCCTGTAATGACTCAGGGATATCTATTTTATTATAATTTTTATGTTTGTATGCAACTACTTCCTCAATTAAATCTTCCTTTTTTTTAAAATAATATGTTAAGTTCCCAACACTCATTCCTAAAGCATCAGCAACATTTCTCATAGATACATTATTATAGCCATATTCATTAAATAAATCACGAGCTTTAATTAAAATATCCACTTTTGTTTGTTTTGCCATATTGAATCCTCCAATAAAAATTTATAATAACTTTTATTTGACATTTTAGTACATTAGTACTACAATGTCAAATATAGTACAAATGTACTAAAAAATATTTAAGTCATTCTGGGATAGATAAATTAAAGATTTTGGTTTTATATTATAAATCTAAAATCTATAAAGACTAAGATATTATTTACATAAAAGTTGATGAAGAGGAAAAAGTATTTTATATTATCCTATGTTTTGATTAATCTTGTATTACTTTAAAAGTACATTAAATTTAATATTGGGAGGTTATAAAATGAAATATAAAAATAATAATTTGGAACTTTATAAACTTGGACTAGGTTGTGGAGGAATGATAAAGCTTGATAATAAATCTGAAAATATAGCTACAATTCATGAAGCTTTAGATAGTGGTATAAATATGTTAAATACAGCTGACTTTTATGGTGCAGGGCAAAGTGAAATGATAATAGGTGAAGCTCTTAAAGGCAGAAAAAGAGATGATGCTTTTGTATCTGTAAAAACTGGAGCTCTTGTTGCACCTAATGGTCAAATGTATGGTCTTGATGTTAATCCTTTTAACATAAAAAGTCATGTAGCTCAAACTCTTAAGAGATTAAATTTAGATTACATAGACCTTTATCAACCAGCTAGAATAGATTTAGCTATACCTGTAGAGGAAACTATTGGAGCTATTTCTGACCTAGTAAAAGAAGGGTATATAAAGTATATAGGTATCACTCAAGTTGATGCTGAAACTTTAAGAAGAGCTAATAAAGTTCATCCGATAAGCCTTATAGAAGCTGAATATTCTCTTTTCAATAGAGAAATAGAAAAAAATATATTACCAACTGCTAGAGAATTAGAGATAGGGGTTGTTGCTTTTGGTGCTCTTGCTCATGGACTTTTAAGTGGAGTTTGGTCAAAAGCTAATGGTCAAAGATATAACTCTATGATACCTTTGTTTTTTGATGAAAATATAGACAAAAACCTTGGACTCGTAGAAAATCTAAGAGAAATAGCAAATGAAAAAAAAGCTACTATTCCACAAATAGCTCTTGCATGGGTATTATCAAAAGGAGATGATATCATAACTTTAGTTGGGGCATCAAGAAGAGTGACGCTAAGGGATTCCTTAAAAGCCAAAAATATTAAACTAAGTGATGAAGATATTAGAAGAATAGAAAATGCTATAAATGAGAATGAAATTTTAGGTGCAAGTTTTCCTAACATGAAATTTAAGAATGGTAAAGTAGTTAAATAAGTTCTCATAAGCCACCCTTTAAAAGAGTGGCTTTTTACATTCCATTAAATAATCTAATAAACAAACTATAGTATAAGTTATTCAACAAATATCAATTTAAGTTATTTTTCTGCATTCCCTACAGTTAAGTCCACATGTGTTTTTTTCCTGCATATTGATAGCACCCCAATTAGCAAATTGTCGCAAAATAGGTACGATACTTTTACCCTTATCCGTTAATGTATATTCAACTTTTGGAGGAATTTCATTGTATTGTTTGCGATGAACAATACCATCAGACTCTAAATCTTTTAATGATTGAGCTAGCATAGTATTTGTAATTCCATCTAGTTTTCTTTTTATACTACTATACCTAATTGGATTATCAACTGCTAACATACATATAATAGGTAATTTCCATTTTCCACCAACAATATCTAATGCATAACGTATTGGACAAGTTAATTCTTCATCATTTTCAGTTATATTATTTTTATTATCTAAACTCATTTTAATTCACTCCTCAATTGCAATAGTATCTTTTTTATACTTTATCAGAAAAAACTGCATACTTGTTTTTTTCTTATTTTATATTAAAATTATATCAAAGGATAATCCTTAATACAACTATTTAAAAGGGGTGTAATAATTATGAAAGCATTAGATTTTTTAAACAAAGCAGGAGTTTATTATTTAGCAACAACTGATGAAAGTAATCAAGCACATGTACGTCCTCTTGGATTCGTTATGGAGTACGATGGAAAACTGACATTTTGTACATCTAACCAAAAAAATATGTTTAAGCAACTTATTTTTAATCCAAAGGTTGAAATTTGCTGTATCGACCAAAAATTTAATACCTTACGTATTTTAGGTGAAGCAGTATTTGTTACATCAAAAGAAACACAAGCTAAAGCACTTGAAATAATGCCAAGCCTAAGTAAAATGTACTCTGTAGGAGATGGCAAATTTGAAATGTTCTCTATTGATAATGCAAAAATTAGTTGCTGTTCAATGAGTGGTAAAAAAGTTGATATAGAACTTTAATTATAGCTGAATCAACATTTATGACGAAAGTTAAGAAAACGTTACTACTAAGATATTAGAAATTTAAACCTAAAGACAATAAAAAGATTTTTAAGCAGTAAATGTGTAAAAATTTTTAGTTATTAGATTTATATTCCAACAATTACATATTGTTTTGAATAATTTCATAACAAAAATAAGAATAATTAAAGTTTATTTTATGATGGAGTGTAATTCCTTTTAAAAATATTTTAACTGTAAATGATTGCAAGTAATTTTTATTTAATATGAAGAAAATATTATGATTATAAAAAATTACTACTTATTATTTATATATTTTTGTATATAAATAATAAGTAGCATGACTTTATAAATTAATAGTGATAGAATATAAATTAATAGATAAGATATAATTTTAAAAGGAGTGATATAAAGTGAGTAAATATAGTTCTTTGTGGGAATATGTTGAGAAAAATGGTACTTCACCATTTAAATTAACTTTTGAAGAAATAAAAAATATTGCTGGAATAGAGATAGATCATTCTTTTTTGAAATATAAAAAAGAATTAAATGAATATGGATATCAAGTTGGAAAAATTTCTTTAAAAGAGAAGACGGTTATTTTTAATAAAATTGATTAAGGTGTTAATAATTACATAGAATAAGATAGTTTGTATTGACTATCATATATAACTAAAAATAAAGTAAGTCTTATAATAAGACTTACTTTATTTTTAGTTGATGCTTTTTTAGTTTTATACCATAAGGTATAAAATTGTAACTATTAAAAAAGTTATAATTTCTATTACTATCGTTCTAAGTATGTTATATATTTCAATTTGGCTATTTATTTTGATTTTATATAATGCAAAAATCCTCTAAGGTTTTCACTTTTAACATTTAAATAATAAATATATAAACACTGGATGCAATATTAAGTGTAATTAAAGAATAGTTTGTTTTATTTATTGAAATCTTTTTATTTTAAGTTATATAAATAAAATATAGAGTTCTATACATTCTCTAATATTTTATGATTACATGAAGATTTACTCAAAGTAAAATAAATCTTCAAATTTTTTATCTAGAGCAATACATAAAATAAGTGCTAACTTTGCTGTTGGATTAAACTGACCTGTTTCTATTGAACTAATTGTATTTCTTGATACTCCAACCATTTCTGCCAGTTGGCTTTGGGATAATTTTTTCTCTGTTCTTGCTATTTTTAAGCGATTTTTTAATATCAATTCTTCATTCATATGCTTACCTCAATGATGATAAAATAAAATTAGTCAATGAGAAGATTGTCAGAATTAAGAAACCAAAAGCAAAAACTAAATTCTTTTTCTCATGTGTAAATTGGTATTTTGCTATATTTTCAGCAAATCCGAATGTCCAAAATAAAGCAGATACTGCATCACTTTTTTGTCCAATAAAGGCGTTAAATATTACAATAAAGCAGAATACACATATGAAAATTGAATATCCTACTTTTATACCCTTATTTTCAATATACTCTAATCCTTCATCTTTATTAGATTGACGACTTTTACTTAAAATTTCTTCTTTATTCATATAAGACACCTCCTATTTGTATGACAAGTTTACTTGGTATTTTCATTATATCATACCAAGTTTACTTGTCAATAGATTTGACAATAAAACTTGGCATAAATTCACCAGATTTATCTCTTTAAAATATATTTCAAACTCCGCTTTATAGAACAGCTGAGTTTAATACTTTATAATTGAAATACAATTATTTTTAACTTGAAAGGAGTTTAATATATGAATTTAGGAGACAAGATTATAAAACTAAGAAAGAAATATAATTATTATCAAGAATTGTTGGCTGAAAGACTAAATGTATCTAGGCAAACTATTAGTAAATGGGAATTAGGAGTATAACCTAGTTAAAGATAAAAAACAATGTATGCATACCTGCTTGCTAAACCAATAATGAAATTAAACAAACAAGTAGAAGAACTTTATAAGAAGTACATATGGTTAAGAAATCAATATGATGAATTTCAGTATGAGCACCAACAGCAAAGTAATGTACTTGAATCTAAATTTAAAAATGTAAGATTCTCTAAAAAACTATCAAAGAATATTAATTATGAATTGCGCATTCTAATGTATCAATAGTGAGGTAAAATAGTAGTGGGACTAATAAATTATGATTTAATCTTATCTAATGAAGATATTGAAATATCAGATAGAGATATGGAAAAAGTTATTAAACAAATGAGTATATGAAATATAATATTAATCTTTTATTTGAGGGAAATGAATCATTTGATGCTATAAAAGATAATCCAAGATTTAAAGAACTTATAAAGAGAATAAAAGAATTCAAATTAATTTAGAGTAAAGTCTATACAATAGATTTGTAATAGTAAATAATTACTTGTGATATAGATGAAGAATTTTAATTTACACTATAAATATTCACTTAAGGTACTATACTAAAACATTGATAATATAGTACCTTTTTTGTAAATACATAAAAAGTAGACAAATACGTAAATTATAGTCTATTTGTAGTTAATATGAGATTGGCATTTTCAATAGGATAATATTCCAAGGTATATTTTTCTTCAGCGGGGAAGTACCTATTTTTCTATTTACATTTTATATCTTCTAAATTACCTATATATCTATCATTTTCTTTATAATATTTTATCTCCATTTTTTATAGGAACTAAAATTTCATTTAGTAAATAATCATATCTCCATTGGATATTGTAATAACAATCCCACTCTTCTTTAGAATTATTATACCTAATAAACTTAGGATGTATAAAATAATAAATGTGTAAGATGTAAGAAGGATAATTCAAATTTTGCAATTGTAATTTTAGTGAATTAGCAAGTGTACTTTTACCTGACCCTCCTAAACCGTCAATACCAATAATATATATTTTATTAGAAATATCCTCATTTATTAGTTTATTAAATAGCCTCTTCATTATAATATCCTCATTTCATATAATATAAATAGTATTAAGATTTTTATAAGAGTTAAAGCAAGCATGTATTATTACTCAAATATTTGTATAATCAACATCTAGTAATTTACCTTTTTGGTGAAAATGATTAATAAGTTTTTTAGGATAATTCATTATTAATTCATCTGGAAAATTAATTTCTTTTAAGATATTCTCAGAATACTCATAGTTACCTATATCAAAACAAATGTGAGCATCTGAAGTTAGTATGATTTTAGCACCATATTTTTTGCAAAGTGTAGCAATATACTTACAATTATCCGAGCTACCATTTCTTGACACGCCTTTGATAGAACAATTATTTATTTCTATTAAGATATTCTTTTCCATGGCTAATTTAATGATTAATTCATAGTCGATTGGGTAGTTTGGGTTTCCAAGGTGGCCTAATATTTCAATATTATCATGCTTATTTATTGCATTTATTAAGGCTTTAGTATTATTCTCTAATGTATTTGGTGAAAAAACGGCTTCGTGAAATGACAAGATAAGATAATCTAATCGAGGAATGACAAAAGGGTCTAGATCTATGTTTCCTTCAGTGTCTAGTATATTTGCTTCACATCCTCTTAAGATTATAATGTTATTTATGATTCTTGGGATATTTTGAATGTTGTGAAAGTACCATTTGTGGGGAGAACCAGGCATCTTAGGACCATGTTCAGATGTACCTAGTATCTTAATTCCATTTTCTTTACAATAATTAATATTTTCTAACAAAGTACTATAGCCATGACCACTGACTATAGAGTGGGTGTGTAAATCTGATAAAAAATTCATATAAATTCCTCCTCTATAAAAGATGAGGGTAACGTAATTTATATTATAAAACGAATAGGAAATAAAATCAATAGTTACACAATTAGACAAAAATATTAAAATATTGTAGAATTAAGCTTAATAATAAATATTTAACAGTATTACTGCTTATATGGGAGGTTAACTATGATACAAAAGAAGCTATCAAGGAAAGAAAAAGTTTTAATTTGCTTGAAAAGGTTAACAGAAGAACACTTGAATCTTAATAATGGCATTAGATTTGGATTTGATGCAGAGTATATTGCTACTGAAGTAGGTATAAATAGAAGTAATGCTAGTAAGGAATTAAATCAATTAATAAAGGAAAGTATTATTATAAAGATAAAGGGAAAACCTGTTCAGTACTTATATAAAGAAAGTATTGAGAGTATTTTAGGAAAGAAACTAAATAAAGGGATATTTGATAATATTAACTCTATAAACGAATATAGTGAAAATGATGCTATCAAAGATGAGTATATTGTAGAGGGTATAAAAAAAGAGAACAATATTTTTAATTTAGTAGGATGTGATGGAAGTTTAAAGTCCCAAATAGAGCAAGCTAAAGCAGCAGTAATATATCCACCTAAGGGGTTGAGTACATTAATAATAGGACCTACAGGAGTTGGTAAATCTATATTTGCAGAATATATGTATAAGTATAGTTTAACTATAAAAGAAGATAGTGATAATGCACCATTTATCATATTTAACTGTGCTGATTATTCTGATAATCAGCAATTATTATTAGCACAGCTTTTTGGATATGTAAAAGGCGCATTTACTGGAGCTGATAAAGATAAGTATGGTATTGTACATGAAGCTAATAATGGAATATTGTTTTTAGATGAAGTTCATAGGTTATCTGCAGAGGGACAAGAAATGCTATTTCTACTTATGGATAAGGGTATATATAGAAGGTTAGGAGAGGCTAATAAGGTACATGAGTGTAGGATTATGATAATTGCAGCTACTACAGAAGATCCAGAAGTAGCAATGTTGGAAACGTTTTTAAGAAGAATACCTGTAACTATAAAGATTCCGTCTTTAGAGGAAAGAGGCTTTCAAGAGAGAATGAAGCTTATATGTTATTTTTTTAAAGAAGAAAGTATTAGGATTGGTGTTAAGTTAAAGGTTTCAAAAGAAGTTATTAAGGCATTTATTTTATATAAGTGTAAGGGAAATATAGGACAATTAAAAAGCGACATACAATTAATTTGTGCAAGAGCTTTTTTAGATTATATGACCTATAAAAGGGAATGTGTATATGTAAGACTCTCTCTTCTACCAAACAATATTAGAGAATCATTATATGGAAATAATAGAAAAGAGGAGTTTGTACAAAACTTCAGTTTTATTGGGAAAGATGATATTATTTTTTTACCAGAAGGAAAGAATTTTGAAAGTGAAAATTTATTAATAGAAAATAAAAAATATGATTTAGATTTCTATGGAATGATAAAAGAAACTTGGAATAAACTTCAACAAGAAGGTATTAAAGAGTCACAAATTAGAAGCGTTATAGATGAAGATATACAGAAGTATTCCTATAATTTAATGAATACTTTTATATATAATAGTAGTAATCAAACAGCTTATAACAATATTGTTAATGATTCAATTGCAACTACTGTGAAGTATATTTTACAAAAGCATGATAAATGGAGCAAAAGAGAAGGATTAGATAAATTAATAAAAGCTATAGCCTTACATATTCAGAATTTAATTGAAAGAATAAAGATTGGGAACATAGTAAAGCATCCTAATAAAGATGAAATTATGAAGGAAAGAGCATATGAATATAACATAGCAAAAGAAATATTATCTAACATGTCATTAATGTATGGAGTTGAGTTTCCAGAAGATGAAGCAATTTTTTTAGCAACGTTTCTTTATTTATCTTATGTGGGATTAAATGAGGAGAGTATAGCAATATTAGTTATAATGCATGGTGAATCTACGGCATCTAGCATGGTGAATGTAGCTAATACTTTACTGGATTGTAACCATGCAGTGGCAATCAATATGGGATTAGAGGATAGAGTTCAGGATATTTTAGTCCAAGCTGTAGAAATAGCCAATGAAATTGACAAAGGAAAGGGAATTTTAATTCTAACTGATATGGGATCTATTTTAACATTTGCTAAAGTTATTCATGATGCTACTGGAAAAGAAGTAAAAGCAATAGATATGGTAAGTACACCTATTGTAATAGAAGCAACTAGAAAGGCCCTAACTCCGGAAATGACATTAGAGAAATTATATTTTAATATTATAGAATCTATAAAGAAACATTATGGAGATATGGAAATTACATATGCTGAAAAAGATAATGGTGGTAGATATTTTGATAGATTACTAATTGATAATATTAGTAAAACTTTGACTTTTTTAAATGGGGAAAAGGCTTATTTTATATTAAAAGAAGTAATTAATAGAATTAGCGAACATTATTCTTTAGTAATTCAAGATGAACTTTTAGTAAAGTTTATATTTCATTGTTCATGTATGATTGAAAGAGTAATAATAAAAGAGTCTTTAGTTTATAAATCATATGAAGAAAGAATTAGTAGAAGTAAAGCATTATATTTAGTTATAAAAGAAAGTTTTAAGCTTGTAGAAGAGACATTCGATATAATCATTTCAGATATGGAATATGCAAATATATTAGATATATTTGAATCACAGTATGATACAGATAAATTCAAAAGTTGATACAAAACTTAAATATAGCCAAAAGGCTATCTTTTTTTTACTTCTTTTTGATACAGATTTGATACAGGTTTGAAAAAGATTTTGATACATATTGAAAGAGTAAGCTTTTTTTATAAATTAAGTAAAAAGATTTGATTAAATCCTGTAAAATAGCCATTTGTTATTGATACACATAAGTTGGCATGGCAATTGCTTATATAAAAAGTGACAAGAAAAGTGAGGTGAGATTGGTGATTGGGATAATAGTTATGACTCATGGGAGTTTTAGTGAAGAAATTATAAAAAGCTGTGAACTTATTGCAGGACCAGCAGAAAGAACAGCAGCAATTAAACTAAATAGGAATGATAATATTGAAGACTTAAATAGAAATTTTGTAGAAAAGTTAAATGAATTAGATGAAGGTGACGGAGTTTTAGTATTAGCTGACCTATTAGGAGGTTCACCAAGTAATGTAGCAAGTTTAAACCTTAAAAAAGGTGGAAAGTTTCATGCACTTACTGGAGTAAATCTTCCAATGCTACTTGAAGCTTTAATTAATAGAGAGGGAAAAAGTTTAGAAGAGTTAGCAGAGACATGCATTGAAGCGGGGAAAACTGGTATAAACCATATTAATAAAGTTCTTAGCTCAATGTAATAGAAAAAGGAGTTCGATTAAAAATGTCTTTAGTAAAATATTGCAGATGTGATGATAGATTAATACATGGTCAAGTGATATATAAATGGGTTAAGCATCTAGGTGTTAAAAAAATAGTAGTAGTAGATGATGAAACAACCAATGATGTTATTGCCAAAGGTTTGATAAAAATGGCAGCACCAAAGAATATTGATTTATCAATATTAACTGTAAGTGAATCAAGGAGGTATTTTTATAATAACCAAGCTGATGATAACGTTTTTGTATTAATTAAAAACTTAGATACTGCAAATAGAATGAGAGAAGAAGGAATTGATATTAAAAAACTTATTATTGGAAGAATACCTACAGGGATAGGAAAAAAGAAAATATCTCAAAATGTATACATTAATAAAAAAGAGTTTCTTTTAATAGATGAATTTATTAAAAAAAATATTAATGTATCAATTCAAATGGTACCTGATGAGGAAGAAGTAGAATTAAATCAAAGTATTAATCGCTATAAAGGAGAGTTTGTTTAGCAATGAATAAATATAAGGTAATCATACTCTGCCATGGAACGTGGGGAAAGGTATTAGTAGAAGAAGCAAATAAAAATTTTGGATTGTCAAATCAATACGAAGTTTTATCACTAAGCTCTGAAAAAGATATTTCTGTATTCATGAAAGAGGTTGAAGAAGTAGTAGATAAAGAGGATGTGAAAATTATAATATCAGATCTGTATGGGGGATCTACGTCAAGTGTTGCAATAGCTGTTGCTATAAGAAGAGGGATAGATGCAATAAATGGACTTAGCTTACAGACAATTTTAATCGTAGATGAAGAATTAAGCAAAGAAGATAAAGTACATACATTACCAGAAAGAATCGTCAAAAAAAATAATAACCTTTGTGTGGATTTAATTAAAGAATTTAAAAAAATATAAATTATGAGGTGGATATAATGGCAAAAATAACATTAGTAAGAGTAGATCACAGATTAATTCATGGACAAGTTATAACAAAATGGGTGAAAATCGCTCAAGCTCAAAAAATAGTAATAGTTGATGACTTCTTAGGTCAAGATGAATTTATGGCTGATGTATATAGAATGGCAGCGCCATCAGGAGTAGAAGTAGCTATTTTAACAGCAGAAGATGCAGGACAAGCATTCCAAAACAATATTTTAGGAGATAAAAATATATTTATTCTATTTAAGAACGTTGATATGGCAAATAAGGCGTATAAGGCTGGACTTAAATATGAAAAGATTCAATTAGGAGGTATTCCAAATGAAGCAGGAAAGAAGATGGTATTTACAGCTGTTTCATTAGGAAATGAAGATGTAGAACAACTAAATGAACTTAATGAAGATGGGGTTGAAATAGTTCTACAAGTTATACCAGAGGAATCATCTATGACATATGAAAATGCCTTAAAGAAGTTTAAATAAAAATTATAAATTAGGAGGAATTATAAATGGAATCTGTTTTGATGTTGGCAATTGTAACAGGATTATGGTATTGGTTTGCAGCAGGTCTTGCAGGGTATACCCTTTTCTCAACACTAAAGTCCCCTTTATTTATAGGTTTTAGCCTTGGATTACTTTGGGGCGATGTAACAACTGGTATGATTGTTGGTGCAAGTATAGAAATGGTTTATCTAGGAATGGTAGCAGCAGGAGGAAATATTCCATCAGATAAATGTTTAGCTGCTCTTATTGCAATACCAGTAGCACTTCAAACTGGTGTTAATGCAGAAGTTGCAGTATCTATTGCGGTACCTTTAGGTGTCATAGGAGTATTAGTTAATAACTTAAGAAGAACTGGTAATGCTGTATTAGTTCATAAGGCAGATAAGTATGCCGAAGAAGGTAATACAAAAGGTATCTGGAGATGTGCAACACTTTATTCTTTAATATTTGGGTTTGTTTTAAGATTTCCAATAGTTTTTGTATGTAACTTTTTTGGAGCAGATTTAGTTCAATCATTATTAGATGTTATACCACAATGGTTAATGAATGGATTAACAGTAATGGGTGGTATATTACCTGCATTAGGTTTTGCAACAACAATATTTACTATAGGTAAAAATAAATTCTTACCAATGTTTATTATAGGATTTTTTATGGTTCAATATTTTGAAATATCAATTACTGCAGCTGCAATATTTGGTGTTTGTATAGCTCTTTTAGTTACATTTATGAAAGAAGATAAAAGGGTGGGTGAAGTATAATGCAAGAAATAAAAAATAAAGAAGCTAAAGATGAGCAAGGTACAACTGAAGTTAATAAGATAAGAGTACTTACGAAGAAAGATGTAACAAAAACATATCTAAGATGGTGGTGGACAGCAGAATTATCTAACTCTTTTGAAAGAATGCAAGCATTAGCAGTTTGTGCAAGTTTCACTCCGGCTTTAGAAAAGTTATATAAGAAAAAAGAAGATTTAATAGATGCGTTAAAGAGGCACTTACAATTTTTTAATACTCAAGCTATATGGGGAGGGTTAATTCATGGTACAGTTTTAGCTATGGAAGAAGAGAAAGCTACTGAAGGAAAAATCCCAGGAGAAGTTATTTCAGGTGTTAAGAATGGGCTTATGGGACCTTTGGCTGGAATTGGAGATACTTTAGATTTTGGTACATTTCAAACAATATTCTTAGCTTTAGGTGCTTCGTTTGGAGCAGAAGGAAGTGTTATAGGTGCATTTTTCCCAATAATGTTTAGTATATTACTATTTTGCGAAGGTTATTACTTATTCCATTTAGGATATTCTTTAGGTAGAGATTCAATTAAGAAAATTCTATCAGGTGGTATTGTCAATAAGATAATTGATGGTGCTTCAATTCTAGGAATGTTTATGATGGGAGCATTATCTGCAACTACAGTTAAGCTTTCAACTCCATTATCATTTGATATTGGTGGTAAAGCAATTGTTGTTCAAGATACATTAAACATGATTGCTCCAGGTTTATTACCACTTGGTGTTGTATTCTTCGTATATTGGGGAATGAAATACAAGAAGTGGACAATAACTAAGTTATTAGTAATTTTAGTTGTAGTAGCATTAGTAGGATCATTCATTGGAATATTCTAATTTACAATGGTTAAAATATAGAATTTAATTTTAGGAGGAGAAAGAAATGTCAGAAAAAATGTATACAGAAAAGGAATATTTAGAAGGAATTAGAGGAGCAACAGGAGAAAGAGCAGTATGGTTCTATCTTCTTATGAAAGAAGCTGAAAAATTAGGAGTTAATCAAGATGATATATGTAAAGAAGCAATATATGGATTTGGTAAAATGAGAGGCCAAAAATATAGATTAGCAGATACTCCAGGAAAAATGGCAGAAATGTTATATAACAGTAAAGGACAAAAAGTGTTTGAAATGGAATTAGTAGAAAATACAGATGAGAATGGAGTTTTAAAATTCCATCACTGTCCATTAGATGCTGCTTGGAAAGAATATGGATTAACTAAAGAAGAAAGAAAAGAAATTTGTAGATTAGCTTGCTACGGTGATTATGGAAGAGTTGATTGTGCACAAGGTGTTAGATTAGAGTTTGCTCAAAAATGTGCTCATGATGATGAAGTTTGCGAATTAGTATTCACAAGAAAATAGTTTTTAATGCTAAAAGCCTGTTCTTTAAGGACAGGCTTTAAAAAAACAGAAGGTAGGTTGATTTATGGATATAAGCAGAAGCATAGATAATAGTTTAAATAGAACAGTAGAATTCCTAAAAGAATTAATAAAAATTGATACACAACAAGGTGAACCTATTTCACAATGTCCTTTTGGTATAGGACCTAAAAAATCTTTAGAGAAAACTTTAGATTACTGCACTAGTTTGGGTTTTAGCGTTAAAAATATTGATAATTATATTGGATATGCAGAAATTGGGGAAGGAGAAGAATTAATAGGAATTCCAATGCATTTAGATGTAGTTCCACCAGGAGATGGGTGGAGTGTAGAACCATTTTCGGGAGCAGTAATTGACAATATTATTTATGGAAGAGGTGCCATAGATAATAAGGGGGCTGTATCTATGCTTATACATGTATTGAAAAACATAGAGAATACGTACCCTGCAATTAATAAAAGAATAAGATTAATTTTTGGTACAAATGAGGAAACAGGTATGGAGTGTATCAAATATTATTTAGATAAAGATGAAGAAATTCCAAGTATGGGCTTTACTCCAGATGCGATGTATCCAGTGGTTAATGGAGAAAAAGGAAGAGTTCATATAAGGATAGAAAAAGAGATTAAAATTGATAAAAGCAAACCTTACATAATAGTAAGGGGAGGAACTAAAGAAAATGTTGTTCCGTCTCATTGTACTGCAAAAATTATTAATGGAATTATTTCAGAGTTAACTACTAAAGGAGTAGCTGCGCATGCAAGTAATCCTGAAAAGGGAGAAAATGCTATATCTAAAATGATAATAAAGATAGTTGAAGATAATATGGATTTTCAGTATAGAGAAGATATAGAATTAGTTTCAAAATACCTTTGTAGTGACTATTATGGAGATGCATTGGGAATTAATCAATATGATGAGGTATTCAAAAGCACTACTTTAAATTTAGGAATATTAAAAATGAATGAGGAAAAAATCATATGTGAGCTAGATATAAGGTATGGTAAAAATATAGTTTTAAACAATATAATAGATAGATTCAAAAAGTTTTTTTGTAATGGTTGGAAAATAAAAGTTATTGCTCATAAAGACTTACATTATGTGGATGAGAGTAATTTAGTACTTAAAAAGTTATTAGGAGCCTATGAAGAAGTAACAGATGAAAATGGATATACAATTGCTATGGGTGGTGGCACATATGCAAGTTGGTTTAAAGATATGGTGGCGTTTGGACCTAAGTTCTTAGAGTATAAAACTGGTGGTCATGGAGCAGATGAAAGAGTACCAATAGAGCATATACGAAAGAATATGGAGATATATACCTTGGCTTTAATAAAACTATTAGAATTGTAAAAGGAGAAGAGATCTTATGTGCAAATATATAGATATCTTAAAAAGAGAGATAAAACAAATTCAACTTTATTTAAGTGCAAACATAATTAAGAATGCATTAGGGATAGGTATACCTGGAACTGGGAAAATAGGAATAGAAATAGCAGCTGCACTTGGGGGAGTTATTAAAAAATCAGAAAAAAAGTTAGAGATATTATATAATTTTACTAAAGATGAATTAGAAAAGGCTAATGAAATAGTTGATTTTAATGAAATAAAATTACATTTAAAAGAATATATGGGAAGATTATCACCACTTTGTGGAGCAGGTATTGCAGGGGCTACAGGAGCTTGTTGTGGAATGACATATCTACAAGGGGAGACGTTAGAAAATATAAAGAGAGCAATTAATAACATGTTAGCTGATTTATCAGGATTAATTTGTGATGGAGCAAAAACAAGCTGTGTATTAAAGATAGCTACTGCAACTAATCCAGCTATACAATGTTCAACATCATCAAATACTATTCCATCATCTAAAGATGGAATAGTATTTGATGATGTTGAAGAGACAATAAAGAGTATAGCAAAGTTAGTAAAAGAAGGACTTGCAAATACTGATAACAAGTAGGCAAAAGGTACATAGAAAATTGTTAATAAAGTAAGAAATCTCTTGTATTTATACAGGGTACAGCGATTTTTATAGGTGTGACATGACATTTCACATAAATTAGAAGTTATAGAGGAAATAAGTATGAAATTATTAAAAAAAGATGATTTTATAAAAGTTAAGGTCGAAAAGTTAATTGAGTGGAATGAGCCAAATGGAGAAGGTTGTATATGTGTTCGCAATCAATACAATTTTTAACTATGATAAAGATATTATTCCATACTTACATGCAGATGTTGGAAGTGCATATATAAGAATAGATAGCAATAACTTTGAAATTGATGATGGTTTAAAAGAAATCTTTATCCATGAACAATAATAAAAATTATAGTTTATACAATTTAATATGATGTATGTACAAGCAGTTAGTTTAAATGATTGACTGCTTTTCTTTTATAGATTTTTATATAACAGGTAATTATCAATACATGATAGTTGCCTGTTATGATTGGAGGAATAAATATGAATAATAACTTTATAAAAGAATTAAATGAAAAAATTGAAAAGTATTGTGTTTCACAGACAAGGCTTGCTGTTGCTGTTGGCATAAAAGATATTTTACACATCAATCCTAAATATATGTTGCAATGTGAATATGGAAAATATGGATATGAAAACAAATATATTATTGGTTATATTAAAAGATATTTTATACAAGACGTTTAAAAAACATGATAAATAAAAACTATATTTGGATATATTCATCTGTGATTTTGTATAATGATGCGGATAAAATTGGAATAATAAACAAATTATGTAAATTATGTTTAAAAATATATTTAAGCAGGTATCTAAGATATCTGCTTATTTGTTTCCCTATGGTTGATTTTTTCATCAAAAGTCAACTTTAAATCGCTTGTTAGGTTTATGGATTTAAGGATATAATTATACAAAGGAGGCGTTGATATGAATGAATTAAACATTGCAAAAACACTGATTTTAAAGCGTAAAGAAAAAGGAATTACACAAGATGAACTTGCAAATTATATAGGTATCTCTAAAGCTTCTGTGTCTAAATGGGAAACTGGGCAAAGCTATCCTGATATCACTTTTTTGCCACAACTCGCGACATATTTCAACATTACAGTTGATGAATTAATTTGCTACGAACCACAAATGATTAAGGAAGATATTAATAAACTATATCAGCGATTGTGTAAAGATTTTACTGTTAAACCATTTGACGAAGTTATGGATGAAATAAGAGAAACCATAAAAAAATATTATTCATGCTTTCCTTTGATTTATCAGATGGGGATTTTGATAATTAATCATTATGACCTTGTAGATGAAGAAAAACGTGAACTATTAATTAGTGAAGCATTAGAAATTTTTATTCGAATACGAGAAACAAGTGATGATATAGAAATTTGTCGTCAGTCAAAAGGTATGGAGGCAACTTGTTATATCTTGTTAAATCAACCTATAGAAGTTATTGATTTATTTCAAGATAGCAATTTTCCCATGGTAAATGAAAGTATACTTCTTGCACAGGGACAAATGATGAATGGTCAAACTAATGAAGCTAATGAAACGTTACAGATTGGAGCATATCAGAATCTTACGTTATTAGTTCAAGATTTAGTGGGACTTCTGCAAAACTCAGATAAATCACAAATTAAAGAAATAGAAAGACGTATTTTAATAATTTCAGATACTTTTGACCTTAATGCATTATCTCCTGGTGTTATGTTTTCTGTATATTTGACCCAGATACAAATGAATTTAATACATGGAAATACTAAAGGAGCTATTAAGTCGTTACAAAGATATGTAGATTTGGCAATAAGTGATATATATCCAATTATGTTACATAGTGATGACTTTTTTAATCATATCGATGGCT
Organism: Clostridioides sp. ZZV14-6153; assembly: GCF_020657855.1. Lineage (NCBI taxonomy): Bacteria > Bacillati > Bacillota > Clostridia > Peptostreptococcales > Peptostreptococcaceae > Clostridioides > Clostridioides sp. ZZV14-6153. The sequence continues at coordinate 215,199 of NZ_JAGWCZ010000005.1, forward strand.
GGATTTCTGAGATTGGAGCAGGTATTACACGTGATGATACAATTGTAAAGGCAGGTATTGTTGCGGCTATTAAGAATAATCCTATGTTCTCTGTATTAAATGAGAACAAAGAATACAGATTTCTTATAGAAAAATTATCTTTATTGGAGGAATAAAATTATGGAAAATTTAATGGAATATCTACCGCTTTTGCTTCCTGTTATTATTTTAAATTTAATACTTGTAATTACTGCACTTATTCATATAATAAAACATCCAAATTATAAAATTGGTAATAAGGCAATATGGATTCTTTTAGTATTATTTATAAGTATAATAGGCCCAATTTTATATTTCACTATAGGAAGAGGTGATGAATGATGAATATTGTTTCAATAAATGGGTTATCAAAAAGTTTTGGTAATCGAAAGATAATAGATAATCTAAATCTTACTGTACCAGAAGGGTCAGTTTTTGGATTTGTAGGTAAGAATGGTGCAGGCAAGACTACAACAATGAAAATGGTGCTTGGGTTACTTGAAACAGATAGTGGAACTATAAATGTTTGTGGTGAGAAAGTGATCTATGGAAGAATAAGTTCTAACCGCCATGTAGGTTATCTACCCGATGTTCCAGAGTTTTATAACTATATGAGACCACTTGAATATCTTTCTCTTTGTGGAGAAATTACAGGGCTTTCAAAACAAGAAATAAAGTTAAGAAGTGAAGAGTTGTTGTCACTTGTAGGACTTGGAAATGAAAAGAAACGAATAGGTGGATTTTCTCGTGGAATGAAGCAACGTCTTGGGATAGCTCAAGCATTACTTTCACGCCCTAAATTACTTATTTGTGATGAACCAACAAGCGCACTTGACCCTGTTGGTAGAAAAGAAATATTAGATATTATGCTTAAAATCAAAGACTCAACAACCGTAATATTTTCAACACATATACTGTCTGATGTTGAAAGAATTTGTGACCATGTTGCCATATTAAATAAAGGAAGCATTGCTCTTAGTGGTACACTTTCAGAAATAAAAAGTATGCACGGAAAAGATAGACTTTTATTGGAGTTTTCAAGTAATGATGAAATCCAAGCATTTAAATCTAGTAGTAGTATTAAATCCTTACTTAAAGATTCAGAAGAGACTAATATGGAAATTATTTTCCATGGTAAAGATATAAAATCAATACAACAAACAGTCATATCTACACTTGCAGAAATGAATCTTTGTCCAATAAAGATGGAATTAATAGAATTGTCACTTGAAAATTTATTTTTGGAGGTAGTAAAGTGAGAGAATACATAGCATTTACAAAAAAAGAATTTGTAGAGAACATAAGAAATTATAAATTATTTAGTCTGATTACTTTATTTTTAATATTAGGTATAAGTAGCCCTCTTTCTGCAAAATTTATGCCAGACTTGATTGCCCATTTTGCGCCAACTTTAAAAGTTACTGCTGCACCAACTGCTTTAGATTCTTGGACACAATTTTCTAGCAATATCTCTGGTCTTGGCATGAGTTTAACTCTAATTATTTTTTGTAATATTTTATCGAACGAATATTCCAAAGGAACACTTGTTATTATGCTGACTAAAGGATTGTCACGTTCGTCTGTAGTATTGTCTAAATTTTCTATTGCAGTAATTATTATGACCATTGGTTTCTGGCTGAGCTTTTTATGTACTTATGGTTATACAATGTATTTTTGGCCAACTGCAAATCTTAATCATGTTGTATTTTCAGCATTTAACTTATGGATAATTGGTATTATGTATATTACTATATTAATTCTTGGATGTGTACTATTTAGACCAGCATTTGCAAGTGTATTACTTGTATTAGTAGCAACTATTGTTTTGAGTTTAATTTCTATTCCTAAACAGGTTGCACCTTATACGCCTAATTTTATATTATCAAAAAATATAGATTTGATTTCAGGTAAAGTGACAGCTCCAGAATTTATTATTCCAATCATTGTAACAATCATTATTTCAATAGTGTGTCTGTTATCAGCTGTTATTTTATTTAATAAAAAACCAGTTTAATGATATCTTTATTATAAATATAAATAGCACTGTATTGTGTGAAAATATACTTAGTAATGTATAAGAATATATCTAAGTAAAAAAGATTTGAACTTAAGTTTCAAGTCTTTTTTTGTTTTAGTCGTACTCATTATGTTTTATAATAATTAAATTATTACCTTAAGGAACTGTTTAAAAATAAAAAAGGAGATAGATTATAATCTAGTGATTATCAGTTATTTAAGATATGCTATAAGTATATAGAGCCTAAACTAGTAAAGAGTTAAAACAATGTAGTAAGGAGTTAAAATAATATTGTTTTTATTAAATAAAGATAAGAATCTTTAATTGTGGTAAAATATACTAAAAAATTACTTTAAAAGTGATAAAATTAATTCAAGTAAATATTTTAAAGGGGTGTAGATATGGAAAAGTCAAAAGTATATTTTTGTGACTTATACTCAAATTCGCAAAATAAAAATGTGCCAAACAATGTAAGAAGATTATTTGATACAGCAGGATTCAAAGATTTAATAGAAAAGAATGACCAAGTAGCAATCAAACTTCACTTTGGAGAAAAAGGAAATACTACATATATGAGTCCTGTAGCAGTTAGACAAGTGGTTGATAAGATTAAAGATTGCGAAGGAAAGCCATTTTTAACAGATACAAATACATTATATACAGGGAGTAGAACAAATTCTGTAGACCATCTTACAACAGCTATAGAAAATGGTTTTGCCTATGCAGTGGTAAATGCGCCAGTAATAATTGCAGATGGATTGTACAGTAGAAATTATGAAAATGTACAAATAGATAAAAAACATTTTGAAAGTGTAAAAATAGGTGGCGAAATTTATAATTCTTCTGCAATGATAGTAATGAGCCATTTTAAAGGTCATGAAGCAGCAGGTTTTGGAGGAGCATTAAAAAATTTAGCTATGGGGTGCGCAAGTGCAGCAGGAAAGCAAATGCAACATTCTGATGTTACTCCTGGAGTAAATGAAAAGAAGTGTATAGGATGTGGAAAATGTGTTAATTCTTGCCCAACAAAAGCTATAAGTATAGTAGATAAGAAGGCAGTAATAGACTCTGATGTATGCTATGGTTGTGGGGAATGTCCGACTGTCTGTCCAACTAGGGCAGTAACTATACAGTGGGAAAGTGACTCAGATGTATTTGTTGAAAAAATGGCAGAATACGCTTATGGAGCAGTATCAAATAAAAAAGATAAGGTTGGGTATATAACTTTTGTTATGAATGTGACTCCACTTTGTGATTGTGTACCTTGGTCAGGTAGACCGATTGCACATGATATAGGAATATTAGCATCAACAGACCCTGTAGCCATTGAGCAAGCATGCTATGATTTGGTTTGTAAGGAAATGGGTCATGATGTGTTCAAACATGAGCATCCTCATGTAAATGGAACTAGAATAATAGACTATGCATGTGAAATGGGAATGGGAAGTAAAGAATATGAATTAATAAAATTATAAGAATAGATAGACTTAAATGCATATAATGATGTAAGAGGAATTTAAAAGTATCAAAGGAGTATGCATTTATGAAAATTTACTATGAAAAGGAAAATAGCAAGAAAGCAAATGTAAACAATATTCCAAGTGTATTTGCATTTAATTTTCTAAGAAATTTTTTAACAAGTAAAGAATATGAAGAAACTAGAAAAGAATATTTTATAAATAATCTAACAAAGAGTCAAGTTAATCAAGCTATGAAAGATTTAAAGTGGCTTTTTAGAGAGTATGAAGGCTTAGAGATTATTACAATGGAAAGCTTGGATGGAGTAAAAACAAGGATAGTTTTGTAAATTATTAAAAATACTGCTTTAATAATGATATGTATAATATAATTTGTTATACTAATGTCATTTTAAAGCAGTATTTTTTATTTTTAAATAGTAAACCTATATCTAAAATAAAGTTGACCATTAAATAGGAAATATGTAATACTATATATAATAAGTAAACTATGAAAGTTAAAAAGGTTGACTAATAGGAGGGCATATGAAAGAATACATAATCAAATTAAAAAATAAAGTTTTAAATGGAAAAGAAATAAGTTATAAAGAAGCTTTTAGTTTAATAAATATTGATACAAATAATAAACATGATTTTGATATTTTATTAGAAGCAGCAAATGAAATAAGAGAATTTTTTATGGGTAACAAGGCAGATTTATGTACAATAGTAAATGCAAAATCTGGGAAATGCAGTGAAGATTGTAAGTTTTGTGCTCAGTCATCTCATTATAAAACTGGTATTGATGAATATTCATTACTCAATTATGACGTGATTTTAAATAGGGCTAAAGAAATGGAAAGTAAAGGAGTCCATAGATTTTCTTTAGTTACAAGTGGGAAAGGAATGACAGGGGATGAGTTTAATAATATTTTACATATTTATGAAGGTTTAAGAGAGAATACCAGTCTAAAATTGTGTGCATCTTTGGGGATTATAGATTATAATCAAGCTGAAAAATTAAAAGAAGTAGGAGTATCTACATATCATCATAATGTTGAGACATCTAAGGATAATTTTGAAAGCATATGTACAACACATACATATGAAGAAAGAATAAAAACCATCAAAGAAGCTAAAAGAGCAGGTCTAGATGTATGTGTTGGTGGAATAATTGGAATGAATGAGAGTAAAGAACAAAGACTGAAGATGGCATTTGAAATAAAAGAGTTAAATGTGAAGTCATTTCCAATAAATATTTTAAATCCAATTGAGAATACTCCAATGGAAAATTATGATGTATTAGAACCAATGGAAATATTGAAAACAACAGCAGTATTTAGATTTATAATTCCTAATATATATATAAGATATGCTGGTGGAAGATTGTCCTTAAAAGGATATGATAAGGTAGGATTTAATGGGGGCGTAAATTCTGCAATTGTCGGTGATTATTTAACAACTGTAGGAAATAGTATTGAAAATGATAAAAAAATGATTGAAGAACAAGGCTTTAAAATTTAATAGAAATTGCTTAAATTAATTAATCTACTTTTTAAGAATTAAAAAAGTAGATTAATTTTTTTTGGAAATCAGCTAATGTGCTAAATTTAAATTAATAGTTAGAAATATTTTGAAAAATAAGAAAAATATCAAAATTTGTATAAAGTAGTTGCAAAGCGAAAAAAGATGTGATAGTATCTAGGTAACCGGTTAAGTAAAACGGTTTCCTAAATTGTGGGGGTGAACTTCTTGAGTATAACTATAAAAGAGATTGGCGAATTGGCTGGTGTTTCCAAAACAACTGTGTCAAAAGTCATTAACAATAAAGATGAAAATATAAGTCAAGCAACAAGAGAAAAGATTTTAAAAATAATGAAGGAAAAAAATTATGTTCCAAATAAATTGGCACAAAGTTTAGTGACTAAAAGAACAAATACAATAGGACTTCTTATACCAGATATACGAAATCCATTTTTCACAGACGTATCAAGAGGTGTTGAAGATAAAGCTAATGAGGAAGGCTATAATATAATTTTATGTAATACAGATGAAGATGCCAAAAAGGAATATGAAGGGATAAGAACATTATCAGAAAGAATGATAGATGGAATTATCTTTGCAGCATCGTCAAATACAAACTGGAAAGAGGCAAATTACAAAGATATAAAAATACCAACAGTATTAATCGATAAGAAAATAAGTATGAATAAAGAAACCTTAAAAGGTATAGTCAAAATAAATAACTTTGAGGGTGCATATATAGCTACAAAACATTTATTGGATATTGGACATAAGAAAATAATATACTTAAGTGGTCCACTTCAAAATGAAATAGCAATAGATAGATTAGAAGGATATAAAAAAGCTTTAACTGAGTATAATTTAGATTACAATTCTAATTATGTATTTGAAGGAAAATATAAGATTGAATGGGGGCAAGAATTTATAAAAACTTTAGAAGAGATAGATTTTAATGCGATATTTTGTGCAAATGATTTGATTGCAATAGGTGTTATCAGAGGTATTCAAGAAAGAGGATTAAATATACCAAACGATGTAAGTGTTGTGGGATTTGATGATATTCAAACTTCTAGTTTAATAAGTCCTCCACTTACAACAGTACGACAACCATCTTATGATATAGGATATAAAGCCAGTGAAATATTAATAAATTGTCTAAGAGGAGATAAGAAAGAATCCTTTGATGAATTAATTTTCAAACCAGAACTAGTGATAAGAGCTTCAACGAAAGAAAGTAATTAACAGTAAGAAAGGCATAAATAGATATGTAAAGGAGTAATGTAATGGGAAACATAGTTGTCATAGGAAGTGTAAATATGGACATGGTATGTTCTGTAGATAAAAGACCAGAAAAAGGAGAAACAATACTAGGTAATAGTTTTTTTACATCACCTGGGGGAAAAGGTGCTAACCAAGCAGTTTCAGCATCTAAGTTAGGTGCAAATGTAAAAATGATATCTTGTATAGGGGAAGATAGCTTAGGCGAAGAATTGATACGAAATTTTAAAGAGAATAAAGTTGATTATAATTTGATAGCTAGAAATAATCAAAAAAGTTCTGGTGTTGCTGTCATAACACTATGTGAAAATGATAATAGTATTGTTGTTGTGCCAGGAACAAATGAGCTAGTAGATATAAATTTAATTAAAAAGAATGAAGAAGAGATAAAGAATGCAGATATAGTATTACTACAGTTAGAGATTCCAATAGAAACAATAAATTATGTGGTAAATTTCTGTTTTGAAAATAAGATAAAGATTTTATTAAATCCAGCACCAGCAATAAGATTAGATGAAGATATAATAGAAAAAGTAACTTATTTAACACCAAATGAACATGAATATAAGATAGTTTTTGACACAGAGGAAAGTATAGAAGAAGTATTAAAAAAACATCCAAATAAACTTGTAATAACAGAAGGAAAAAATGGAGCTAGATTTTATGATGGCAAAGAAGTAAAACATGTGTCTTGTATAAATGTTGATGTTCAAGATACTACAGGGGCAGGAGATACTTTTAATGGAGCATTGTCAGTAGCTATAACAGAAGGCAAAGACTTATATACAGCGGTAGGGTATGCTGTAGTAGTGTCAGGACTCTCTGTAACAAAATTAGGTGCTCAATCTGGAATGCCTTATAGGGAAGATGTTGAAAAATATTTAGATATTAATAAATAAAAATTAAAATTGTTCAAATCTAAAACTATTAAAAATGGAGGGTAATTATGAGAAAAATTTTATCTTTAGGAATTGTTGCAACACTAGCAGTAGGAATGTTAACAGGATGTTCAATGGATGGACCAAGTAAATCAGAAAAGAAGGATAGTTCAGCTAAGAAAGATTTAACTATAGGAGTATCTACAATAACTCTTCAACATCAATTTTTTATAGACATTGACGAAGGGATAAAAGAAAAAGCTAAAGAACTAGGTGTAAAAGTCATAGTAAATGACCCAGACCAAGATGTAGCTAAACAAACATCAGCTATAGAAGATTTTATACAACAAGATGTAGATGGAATGATAGTACTTGGAACAGACAACTCAGCTATAGTACCAGCTGTAGAAGGAGCATTTGAAAAAATGCCTGTAGTTACAGTAGATGCTGTATTAAATACTGAAAATATTACAAGTTATGTTGGAACAGTTAGTTATGATGCTGGTAAAAAATTAGGCGAATACACTAAAAAGTACATAGATGAAAACTTAGGTGGGAAATCAGAAATTGCAATAGTAACAGATTTAAAATCTCAAATACAAATGCAAAGAATAGATGGATTTAAAGAAGCATTAAAAGGTTCAGCTAATGTTAAAATATTAAACTCACAACCAGGATATGATAGAGAAGAATCTCTTAATACTGTAGAAAACTTAGTTCAATCTAATCCAAATGTAGATATAATATATGCAACAGCTGAAAATAGTGTATTAGGAGCTAAAGCTGCACTTGAATCTGCAAAAAATAAGGATGTTAAGATTGTAGGATTTGATTTAACTGATGAAGCAGCAACTGGAATAACAGATGGAACTGTTCTTGCTATGATTCAGCAACAACCTAAAGAAATGGGACGTTTGGCAGTAGAAGCAGTAGTAAAGGCTATAAAAGGTGAAAAAGTAGAGAAAAATATACCAGTACCAGCTTTACTTTATGATAAAGAAAATATAAAAGACTTTAAGAATTAATAAAAAATAAGATTATTTAAAAGAAATCCTATCTAAAAAGGAGTGTCATTATGAGTAATATAATTCTAAAGTTAAGTAATATTGCTAAGGAATTTCCTGGAGTTAGGGCGTTAGATAATGTTAATTTTGAGTTATTTCATGGCGAAATTCATGCACTACTGGGTGAAAATGGTGCTGGTAAATCAACAATGATAAAGATTTTAACTGGTGCACATGCAAAGACTTCTGGTAAATTTATTTTTGAGGGAAAAGAAATAGAAAATATATCACCGGATATTTCTAAAAAAATAGGTATAAATGCCATATATCAAGAATTAACAGTATTTGATGAATTGACAGTAGCACAAAATATTTTTATGGGAAAAGAAATAAGTGGCAAGGTCTTAACTAATGATAAAAAAATGAATGAAGAATCTAAAAAGATTTTTGACAATATGGGAATAGATATAAATCCAAGTAGCTTAGTCAAAGAACTTAGTATAGCTCAAAAGCAAATGGTTGAAATCGCAAGAGTTTTATCATCAGAAACTAAGGTCTTAATAATGGATGAGCCAACATCTTCAATAAGTAAAAAAGAAACTGAGATACTTTTTAGACTTATAAATGATTTAAAGAGTAGTGGAGTTAGTATAATATATATTTCTCATAGAATGGAAGAACTTTTTGAGATTTGTGACAGAATAACTATAATGCGAGATGGGAAAACGATTTCGACTTTGAATACCAAAGAAGTATCATCTGAGGAAGAATTAGTTAATTTAATGATAGATAGAAAATTAGACCAATTTTTCCCTAAAAGAAAAGTAGAAATCAAAGAAGAAATTATGAGGGTAGAAAATCTAACTAAAAACAATGTTTTTAATAATGTCAGTTTTAACATAAGAAAAGGCGAAATCTTAGGAATAGGTGGACTAGTTGGAAGCAAGAGAAGTGAAATCGTAGAAGCTATATTTGGACTTAGAACATATAACTCTGGGAAAATATATTTAAATAATAAAGAAATTAAATTCAAAACACCATCAGATGCAATTGAAAATGGTTTAGGGTTGATAACAGAAGATAGAAAAGGTACTGGATTATTTTTACAGATGAGTGTCAAAGAAAATACAACTATGGCGGGATTAAAGAAAGTATCTAAATTTAAATCAGTTATAGACAGAAAAAAAGAAAAAGAAGTTTTAGAAAAATACATAGAAGCTTTAAAAATAAAGACTCCACATATGAATCAGGTTATACAGAGTTTAAGTGGTGGTAACCAACAAAAAGCTATAATAGCCAGATGGCTTTTATTACAACCAGACATATTAATTATGGATGAACCAACTAGAGGTATAGATGTAAATGCTAAAGCAGAGATATACAATCTAATGGGTGACTTGGTAGAGGATGGTGTAAGTATCATAATGATATCTTCAGAGATACCAGAATTGATATCAATGAGTGACAGAATAATGGTTATGAGAGAGGGTCATATAAGTGGCTTTTTAGAAGGTGAAGAAATGGTTGAAAATAATGTATTAAAATTGGCTTTTGGAGGTAAAATTAATGAGTTCAATAACTAAGCATAAAGAGAATACTTCATCTCCATTATTATCAAAATTAACAAGTGTATTTAAAGACCAGGGGAGTGCAGCTATAGGACTTGTAATAATTTTTATAATAATGAGTGTAGCTTCATCTAATTTTTTAACTTTAGATAATTTAATTAATGTTGGAAGACAAATATCAATAAATGCAATTCTTGCAGTAGGGATGACTTTTGTAATAATTACAGGAGGAATAGACTTAAGTGTAGGAGCAGTAATTGCTTTAGTAGGTACATTCTGGGCTACAACAGTAGTAAATTATAATGCACCCATATGGGTAGGCATGTTACTTGCATTAGCAATTGGAACAATACTAGGTGTCATAAAAGGTGCAATTATTTCAACACAAAAACTACCACCATTTATCGTAACTTTAGCTATGTTGACGATAATAAGTGGAGCAAGTTTTGTGTTTACAGGAGGGAGACCTATATCAGTAAACACAGATGCATTTAAGATGCTGGGTAGAGGATATGTTGGACCAATACCAATACCAGTTATAATTATGATTATAGTTGTAATAGCAGGACATTTTCTCTTAAAAAGAACTGATTTTGGACGCCATGTACATGCTGTAGGTGGGAATGAAGAAGCAGCTAGACTATGTGGAGTAAAGGTAAATAAAGTTATAGTTAGAGTGTATGCATTAGCTGGATTATTAACAGCATTAGCTGGGATAATATTATCTTCACGTTTAGCATCAGGTTCACCAACTGTTGGAGATGGAGCAGAATTGGATGCTATAGCAGCGGTTGTGCTTGGAGGTACTAATATGATGGGTGGTTCTGGTTCTATAGTAGGTACATGTATAGGTGTTGGAATAATAGGAATATTGGGAAATGGATTAAACCTATTGAGTGTATCCTCATATAATCAGATGATTATAAAAGGTTTGGTAATGTTATTTGCTATATGGATAAATAACATAAAATTAAAAAAGTCAGCTAAAGCAAAATAATAAATCTTGGGAGGAAATATGAAAAAAATTCTCTTAGATACATTAAATAGTAACAAACAAGAATATATAGATTATTTAAAAGAGCTTGTAAGTATCAAAACCGAAGATGTAGGTCATGGAATACTAGGTGGATTTGAAAAGGAAGGTCAAGAATATATTGAAAAACTTGCAAATTCCATAGGGTTTAGTGTAAATAGACAAGAAATGAGCGAAGATTTAATTAAAAAGGCAAAAGACATATATAAAGAAGGTAATCTAGGTCACAATTATGATGATAGATATAATTTAATATGTAAGTACAGTGATAATTTGCCTGGTAAGACAATAGTTTTTAATGGTCATGTAGATACTATGCCACCTGGTGATATAAAAAAGTGGAGATATAATCCATATTGTGCTACAGAAGATAAAGGGAAGATTTATGGACTTGGAACTGCAGATATGAAATCTGGTCTAATAGCCTCAATATTAGCTGTAAAACTTATAAAAGATAGTGGCTTAAATATACCTGGCAATATAAAGGTAATGTCAGTGGTAGATGAAGAAGGCGGAGGAAATGGAACTATAAATGCAGTTATGAATGGCATTGATGGAGACTATTGTGTAATTTGTGAACCATCAGAAAAGGACATAATAATTGCACATATGGGATTTGTATTCTTTGAGGTTGAAGTTAAAGGTGTATCTCTCCACTGTGGAAGCAAGTGGGAAGGTGTAAACGCTATAGAAAAAGCGATGTTATTACTTCAAGATATAAAAGAGTTAGAACATAATTGGCTTATGAAATATAAGCATGCTTTATTACCTCCACCTACAATAAATTTAGGTGTAATAAATGGTGGAACAGCAGGCTCTACTGTACCAGATAAGTGTGTATTTAATTTATGTGTACATTTCTTGCCAAATACAATGAGTTATGAGCAAGTTGTAGACGATATAACTAAGGTTATAATGACAAGAGCTGATGGAGATTTATGGCTTAAAGATAATAAACCAGAGATAAACATATATCAATCAGGATTAGGTTTTGAGATGGACAAGCAATCTGAATTTATAGTTAATACTCAAAAGATATTAGAAGAAACCTTAGAAAGAAAGTTAAATATAAAAGGGTCAACGGCTGGAAATGATGCGAGACTGATGAAAAACTTAGCTAAAATTCCAACATTAATATTAGGTCCAGGTTCAATAGAACAATGTCATGCGATAGATGAGTATGTTGAAATTCAAGAGTATTTAGACAGTATACTTATGTATGCCAGTCTAATATTAAACTTATAAAAGTAGGAGGAATATATAGATGAAAAAAGTATTAATAGTAGGGGAATCATGGGTAAAAAATATAACTCATATAAAGGGATTTGACACATTTGTTACAACACATTATGAAGAAGCAGTAAAATGGTTAAAAGAAGCAGTGGAGTCTGGAGGATATGAAGTAGTTCATATGCCTGCACATGTAGCAGCAGACAGCTTCCCATATAAATTGGAAGAGTTAAATGAGTATGATTGTATAATATTATCTGATATAGGTTCTAATACATTCTTATTATCTAATAGTACATTTATAGATTGTAATAGTAATCCGGATAGACTTGAATTAATCAAAGAGTATGTAAATAGTGGTGGAGCATTAATCATGGTAGGTGGATATATGTCATTTACAGGTATAGATGCAAAAGCTAGATTTGGAGAAACTGCTATCAAAGATGTATTGCCAATAACAATGATAGATAAAGATGATAGAGTTGAAAAACCAGCAGGAATAACTCCAGTTGTTGTTGATTCTGAACATCCAGTTTTAAAAGATATACCAAAGGAATGGCCACAGTTCTTAGGATATAATAAGACAATAGCTAAAGATAATTGTCCTGTACTAGCGACTATTGGAGGAGACCCATTTGTAGCTATTGGTGAATTTGGAAAAGGAAAATCTGCTATCTTTAGTTCTGATTGTGCACCTCATTGGGGTCCAAGAGAATTTACTGATTGGAAATATTATAATAAATTATGGGTTAATATGCTTGATTGGTTAACATGCTAAAAATTTTATAAATTTAAAAGACCTCTTACTTGATAAAATGAAACTTACAAGTCAAGAGGTTTTATTGTATAAAGTAGCTGTACAATAGAAAATATTTTTAAATCAGTTATTTTGGTTAGTAATTGATAAGTTATTAGAAATAAGGAGGTTTATACGATTAATATGAGTGATTTAAATAAAAAGTTTTTAGTTGAATATATAGATGAGATACAGGAAGAGTTAAGAGATATATCAGATAAAATATGGAAAAATCCAGAACTTCAATATAAAGAATATTATGCTTCAAACTTACAAAAAGAATATTTAAAAAAACATGATTTTAGTGTAGATGAATTAGAGGATATGGATACAGCATTTGTAGCTAGCTATGGAGAAGGTAAACCAGTTATAGCAGTTTTGGGAGAATATGATGCCTTAGGTGGTTTGTCTCAAAGAGTATCCATTACAAAAGAACCTATTTCAGATGGTGGTGCAGGTCATGGTTGTGGACATAATTTACTTGGTACAGGTTCAATAGGAGCTGCAATTGCAATAAAGGAATTAATCAAACTAAAAAAATTGAAAGGAACTATAAAATACTATGGATGTCCAGCAGAAGAAGATTTGTCAGGAAAAGTATTAATGATAAAAAAAGGCTTCTTTAATGGAATCGATTGTGCATTTAGTTGGCATCCATTTGATATAAACACTCCAATAAGAATTCCAACACTTGCTAATTATTCTGTAAAATTTAGATATAATGGGATTAGCGCTCATGCAGCACAAGCTCCTTATAACGGAAGAAGTGCACTTGATGCAGTGGAACTTATGAACATAGGTTGTAACTATTTAAGAGAGCATATATTTGATAGCTGTAGAGTTCATTATGTAACTACTAATGGTGGAAAAATGCCAAACATAGTTCCAGACTATGCAGAAGTATGGTATTACATAAGAGGAGTTAAAATGGAGCATGTAAGAGATGTATTTGACAGAATTGTTGATATAGCAAAAGGAGCAGCATTGATGACTGGTACTAGTATGGAATATAATATTATAAGTGGAGTATATGACTATATTCCAAATACAATATTAACAGATGTTTTATCACAAAACATGAAATTGATAGGAGTGCAAAAGTATGATGAAGATGACTACTATTTTGCAAAAAAATTAGCTGAAACAGTGTCTATAGACAAAAGAATTAGTGTTTCTAGTGTATTGAGTGGAAACAAGGAGATTACTAAGATGAATCTACATGATGAAGTTACAGATGATACCTTTACTCATAATAACTGTATATCACTGTCATTAGATATTGGAGATGTTAGTTACATAACTCCCACAGCACAATGTTCTTGTTCAGTTTGGCCTATTGGTATTTCTGCTCATACATGGCAATCTTGTGCTAGTGCAGGTTCTGACATGGGATTTAAAGCGATGTTGTTAGCATCTAAATCTATAGCATGTTCAATAAATGATGTAATGCTTGATGAATCTATTGTAAATAAAGCAAAAAAGGAATTAAAAGATACTTTAGGCAGTTTTGAATATACTCCAATCATTTAAAAACTAATTTAATGTAAGTAAGATTGAATTGTATGAAATAGTATAAATATATATTGCGAGCCACAGGAATAATTAAATTCTAAGACACAAACAGAAGTAAAAATAATTGATTATGATGGATATACATATACTTTAAAAGAAATACAGGAAAATTATTTATCGGAGTTGAAGGAAAAGAATTTAATTTCATGCTCAATAAAAGGACTTATAATTTATAAGTCCTTTTATTATATTTATTCTTTGTTTGTAATTAATCTGATTATCTTAGGTTCAGTTAAATTATAGATTCCTCTGAGAAACAACATGTCACCTATTATTAAAAATATGTAAGAATAGTTTATAAATATTTGATTTTCAATATTATTTATTATATCCATTTTATGGATGGATGAGGAACGGCTCTGCCTTCCTTAGTTACAGATGCTGTAGAGAAACCAATTGTACAGGCATCAAATCCATATTCACCTGTTGGTATTCCTAAAATATCGCAAAAATCTTTATTATTACTTAATCTTCCTATTATACTAACAAGTTCAAAACCTAATCCTAAAGCAGTTGCTTTAAGCCACATATTCTGCATAACATGAGATAATGACTTTTGTTCTATGGCTGGTATTCCACGACGTTCTGCCACAATAATAAGATAAGGTGCTGTCCCTACACCAAGAACCCCTTTTTTAACTTGCATCTTTAAGGAAGTAATGAAGGATTGTAGAGTGATGTCGTTCTCCGCCTCCTTCTCATGGGTTGATATTTGAGTTTTAATAACATCAACAAGAATAGTTTTTATTTTATCCATTTGTAAACTGTTATTTGAGATAACAAAAAAATGTCTAAAATCTGTTTGTTTTGCTACTGCAAGTATTGCATAAGGTGCAAGTCTTCCAGTTTCAATTATTTTTTCAACTAGTTCTTTTGAAGGTATTTCTTTTGTAAAACTTCTTATGGATCTTCGAGTTCTTAACAGCATATCCAAAACTTCATTAACATTGTTTTTATCTAAATTGTTCATTTTTATCCTCCATTAATACTATTCTTAAGATATTCTATAATGCATCCATATAAAGGCGAAATTTTCGGTCATATTAAACATTTACTTCAAATTAATTCGCTATTTTTTATGAACACGTTGTTGATTAATAACCTATATGTATATTATAATATTTATATTGATTTATGCAATGAACAATAATATTTAAATTGTTAAGTAATAAACATTTACTATAAAATTGTTAATTAAAATTAAAAAAATTTATATAGAATGAGGGAATAATTCATGAAAAAAGTATCTATTGATAGAAGAACAATACGTACTAAAAAAATGATTAGGTCTGCATTAGCAGAGTTAATAGACGAGAAAGGATTTAACAATATATCAGTTACTGACTTAACTCAAAGGGCGGATATAAATAGAGGAACCTTCTATCTGCATTATGTTGATAAGTATGACTTGTTAGAGAAGATTGAAAATGAAATAATACAGGAAATTGAAGAAGAGACTAAGCACCTTGATTCAGTCAACATGATGAATATAGATGCCTCAAATGAACCCCTTCCATTTATGGTAAAGCTTTTTGAATATTTTAGAAAAAATTCGGTAATTATTAAATCTATTTTAGGTCCCAAAGGTGACCCTACTTTTGAAAGAAAAATAAAAAGATTTATTGAAATCAATTTGTTTGAGAAACAAAAGTTAAAAAATTTTAACATAGATGAGGCGGTAATTTCAGAAGAATATTTTATACAATATATACTTTCAGCGGACTTAGGTGTAATTCAATATTGGCTTGAAAAAAACATGAAAGAATCTCCTGATGAAATGGCACTGATACTTGCTAGAATGTCGTTACTCGGTCCATTAAGGGCAGTAGGTATTCGTAAAGATTCATAAAAACAATTTTAGTAGATATTATTTTGAAAAGTTTAACACAAGACACTGTTTCAGAAATGATGAACATTACGCCTCAACACATGTCGAATTTTGAGACTGGCAATTCTAGTGTTAGCCTACCTACTTTGGTTGCGATTGATAATATTTTAGGCATATCAATCGACGAATTACAGTGAGAGACAATACTAGACTCTAAAGTTGTCCTTGAAAAAGAATTAAAATAAGTGATAAGTGATTGTAATGACTATGAGATAAGAATTTTAGCTGATATAGTCAAAGCTTCAAAAGAATCAATTAGAAAAGTTAAAATATTTCAATCAAATTTAAGGGAGTAATATATGAAAAATGAAAATATAAGTTATTTGGGATTAGGATTATGCTTTGGTGTTATTTGGGGTTCAGTATTTAAAAATTTAGCTATTGGTTTATCCCTTGGGTTACTTATTGGAGTAGCATTAGATAGGAAGAAAAATAAATAAAATTTCTGTAGTAGAGTATATCCAAAAATAAGAATTTATTTTTTTATAGTAAAATTAAAGTTCTTAGAATTCATTCAAATGTAGAAAAAACAGATGTCTGCTATTATCTAAGTATAAACTATATGTAAAATAGATTTGATAAAACGTATGTGATGATTATACTATCGTTTCCTGACATCTTATGAGGTTTTTAAATGGTATATCAGTAAGAATTATATTGTATAAAAATATAAAACTTATTGATGTACCATATGTAAATCTATAAAATAACTACTAAAGTAGCCTTCCGATAGTTATAAATAAACCCTTTAGAATTAATATTTTTATTTATCTTGCTTCCAACCTAATAACTCATTAGGAGAACACTTGAGAGCCATGCAAATTTTTTCTAATGAATCAAATTTAATAGATATCACAAGATATGTATTGTACACAATTTAATTATTGACAACCATTGTTGCATATAATTAATATAGTAAGTGTAAAATATTGGTAGCAATTAAAAATAGAAAACATATTAAAAATATTTCATACAAATAAAAAATAACCCAAAATCAACTTAGTAAAATAACTAATATAAGTCAAAGTTATATATCAAAATTAGAGAGAGAATGATTTTATCATAGTCCAACAGCAACACTGATACTTAAATTGACAAAAGCACTCGAAGTTGATGCCTTAAAGTTAACAAGATATTTTAGTGAAAAAGATATATTAAAACCATCAGAAAAATAGTTCTAAACAATGAATTATAATTTTATTAATGATATAATAATAATTAACAAAAAATAGAAAAAGAATGAGTTCATGTTTGATGGCATACACTCATTTTTTCACTAATAAAACAATAGAGTCAATTAAGTATACATTTATGTAAGTCACAATACTTTTTATAAACCACAAAGAAGTATTGAGAATATAAAAGAGTTAAATGTGATATTTATAGATATAGATTGTTACAATACAAATTATAATTTATATAAAAAGTAGTACAAAAAGGAGTATTTATGTTTGGATATGTTAAAATAAACAAAATGGATTTAACATTTAGAGAATATGACCATTACAAAGCTTATTATTGTGGGCTATGTAAATATTTAAAAAGAAATCATGGAGAAATTTCTAGATTTTCTCTGAATTATGATATAACCTTTTTAATTGTTTTATTAACAGCAGTATATAAGCCAGAGTCTACAAATACAGAAGAAGTGTGTGTAGTTAGTCCATTTAAGAAGAAAAAGATAATCATAAATGATATTACAGAATATGCAGCAAGTATGAATGTTCTTTTAACGTATTATAAATTGGAAGATAATTTAATTGATGATAAACGCATAAAAGATAAATTAGCATATTATATATATAAAAACAAATTAAACTTAGCCTATGAGAAATATCCTGAAAAAGCTGAGTATATAAAGCAACAATTAAATGAATTAAATAAGTTGGAAAAGGACAAAAATATAAATATAGATGAAGTGTCTAATGTCTTTGGAAATATAATGGGAGAAGTATTTGCGTATAAAAAAGATGAAAATGAGAGAAATCTAAGAATGATAGGTTTTAATATAGGTAAATATATATATTTATTAGATGCATACGAAGATTTAGACGAAGATTTTAAGAAAGGAAGATATAATCCTTTTATAGAATATATAGATAAAAATGATGAGTTAAAAGAAAAAGTTAAAAAAATAATTGTAACATCATTAGGTTTTTTAGCTAGGGGAATTGATAATTTAAATCTAAATAAAAACGTTGGAATAATAGAAAATATAATTTATTCTGGGGTTTATTTAAGATACATGAATATATTAGAAAGTAGAGGTGAAAATAATGTACAGTAATACTTATAATAATGAAAATTTTATGAGAGCAAGAGCTTTTATGGAAAATAGTGAATTTAAAAAAGCCTATGATTTTTTAAAAACATTAACTGACAAATGTGCAGAGTGGTATTATCTAACTGGTTTTTCTGCGATGAATATTGGATATTATGAAGAAGGAGAAGACTTCTTAAAGAGAGCAAAATTCATGGAGCCTGAAAATCAGGAATACAATGATGCACTTAGAAGTTATACACAATATAGAAATGAATATAACAATAGAGCTGATAATTATAATAGAAGAAGACGTAATGATTTAGATGGATGTTGTTGCTGTTGTTGTGATGACTGCTGTTGTTTAGGTGATGATTGTTGTGAAAACTGCGCTAAACTTTGGTGTCTAGATTCATGTTGTGAATGTTTTGGTGGAGATTTAATATCTTGTTGTTAGGATGATAAATATGAGTATAAAAGTTGCTTATGGAGGAGTTTTATTAGCATTAAATGTAATACTGTTAACTCTTACAAATATTATTTCTGTAAATACATTGTTTATCATGGGGTTAGCATCACTTTTAGTATCAATTGTAATAATGGAATGGGGATTTAAAAGTGGCATTGCTTTTTATATAGGTTCTGTAGTATTAGGATTTATAGTAATGGCAAGTAAATCTCAATGGATTGTATATTCCCTTACTTTTGGGATATATGGTATTGTTAAATATTTTATAGAAAAAGATAGGTCAATATATATTGAGTATCTTATGAAATTAGTATTTGCAAACGTAATGATATTTATATTGTATTTTATATTAAGGACAATAGTTTATATTCCAATAAATATTATTATAGTAGCCTCATTTGAGGTAGCCTTTATAATATACGATTATGTATATAGTTCCTTTATCGATTATTACAATAATAGACTAAGAAAGATGTTATTTAAAAATAACAACTGACCTAATGTTTTACTTTAGAATGATTTTAATTTGTATATGAATAATACATTTGTGAAGGTACATTGAAATATAAAAATAAAATTAACATATGTATGAGTTTGTTTAATAAAAAAGACTTTGATTTTTATGTCAGAGTCTTTTTGTGTTCTCATCTAGTATTTAAAAATTTTGATAATAGCAATTTTTTTATTTAAAATAAAACTAAAGGATATCATTCTAATGATGACATCCTTTATTATAATAAGACTTTTGTTATATAAGTCTTTAAAATAACTAATATAAATTAAATATCCACTATATTTACATCTGTAGATAAAGAATATATAATGTCTTTTCTTTCTACTATTATTTCAACATTTTTAGAAATTTCCTTGTTAAGTGATATTTGAGCCAAAAGTTCTTTTGTAGGATTTATTGCGATTGGATTTCCAACTCTTTTTAGCATATTTATATCGCCATTAGTATCTCCATAAGCGTACGAATTTGATAGGTCTAAATCATATTTTACAACAAAGTCATTTATAGCGTTATTTTTACTTATAGAATCCCACATCGGTATGACTGTTCCTGTAAATATATTATCTTCAAACACATAATCACTTCCTAAAAAGTCAGTTACATTGTACTTCTGAGCCATTTTTTCAACTAAAAATCCAGGACTACCAGATATAAAGATAACTATATGACCCTGATTTAAATGCCAATCTATTCTTGAACGTGTATATTTATAAACTCTATCTGCCTTTAATTTAATTACCTGGTCACTTGTAAAATTAATGCAAGTTTTATCTAAGCCTTTTAAGGAGTCAACATAAAGATTACATATCTCTAATAGGTAATCATCATAGTTGCCTTGCCTTTTATCCCAATCCATAAACGTATCTCTAGCGTGTTTATACCAATTTTTTTGGTCAATTATATCATATTTAATTAATTTCTTAAAATGTTCAACCATAAGAGAGTCCCTATAAAGAGTACCATCTATATCAAAAAAAGCTGCTATATTTTTCATAAAAACCACCTCAATTAATCATTTCCTTATATTATATTATAAATTGTACCTAAGTTGTTAAAATATATGTATAATAATTTATATATTAAAAAATAAAGATTTTAAATTTTAAAGGACGTGATTGTATGAATTTTAATTTTTCAAAGGTTACAAATTCTAGACTTATGGGGAGCTTGGGTCTTATAATAAATTGGATAGACAATAAAAAAAATCACTTTTGTCAATATTTTTTATTGGATGCAGAAGGGTTAGGTTTGGCGGATTATGTGAGTTTGAAAAATCCAACACAAGAAGAAGCTTATAGAGAAGAAGAAAGATTAATGGGTGGATTTGGCTCAGATAGAATTGGATTAACAGAGGAGGAATCTCTGTTTTTAGTATCTTATTTTGGAAATAAGAATATTTGTTATAACAAGATATTACCAGGAGATAAATGTGAATACATTGACATTATAAAAAATTATAAAACAGATTTAACTATAGAAAAATTATATAATAAAATATGTAAAAGAGTTGATGAGGAAGTTGAATTCATAAACTATATGACTATGAGGTTTATAGCATGGGACAGAGAAAGTTTAAGATACTTTTCTGGAAGTGACGAGATTGCAAATATGCATATTACAAATATCAATGGTACATTGCTTAAAAATACAGTAAGCAATAAAGGACAAGGTAGGTATATTAGCGAGGCTTTATATGAAGATAATGATGGGTATTATACATGTAAAATAGCCTTTTGTATAAGTAAATGTAATGAGACTGGCTTTAAAATTAATTCTATGCTAGTAACAGATAAAGAGCCTATGTACGACTTTGAAGTTTTTGATGAAATTTCTAAGAGTGAATTTGTAAGTGTATATAGTGTAAGTTCACCTGAGGAGTTTGCAAAAGTATTTTATGAAGAAAATCCGTTCTTATTAAAAAGTAATATGAATGAAGGGATATTTTTTACTAGATTTAATTTTAATAATGACCATGTTAAAGAAAATGTATATATAATAAATAATGATATGAAAGCTATATATTACTTAATGGGAAACAAGTTTTTTATAGGGACTTATAGTGATAATGATTGTAATTGTATTAATGAAATAAGTCAGTCTAATTATAGCAAATACATTAAATTCGAGGAGAAATTTTTCTTTGAGCAAAATGCTTTATACGATTTTGCAGAGTCAGATTCAATAGACTTTTATGACTTTTTGGAATAATATATGATTTTGGACATTATTTAAGCGAGATTAACTGAATTTAATCTCGCTTAAATTTATTTCTATAATATTGGGGGAATATTATGAGGAATACATTTATTATTGTGGTCAATTATTAAAATTTTATACAATTTATATAAAAATATTTTATTTCTTTTTTTAATAATATTTGTCAATATTGGTTTTTAGCATACCGTATCTAAACATATTACTAGATATATAGGGAATAAGATATATTTTATGGTGAAGCTA
Organism: Clostridioides sp. ZZV14-6153; assembly: GCF_020657855.1. Lineage (NCBI taxonomy): Bacteria > Bacillati > Bacillota > Clostridia > Peptostreptococcales > Peptostreptococcaceae > Clostridioides > Clostridioides sp. ZZV14-6153. The sequence continues at coordinate 237,165 of NZ_JAGWCZ010000005.1, forward strand.
TGAAGATTTATAATGAAAATAAAATAATATTAAAGAGTTATGAATGATAGTTATAATAAAATTACAAGCTTTTATTTATTTGTAAATATATTAGAATCATACCAACTATCAAGACGGATGAACTTAAATGGCTGATGTATATAGACTGATTGTTCAGGACAATTATAAATACATCTCATGCACAAACAACAACTCCAATTAAATTTGACTTTATCCTTGGTAATATTTATATTATGTTTAGGACAATTATTGGCACATTTACCACAGTGAGTACAAGTATCTTTAACATAGAAGAACTTACCTAAAATACGAGCACCATACCACTCTAATCTACCAAAAAAAGCTAAAAATTTTACTGAAGTTCTACTAGTTGGTAGATGTGAGATTCGATTTATTAAATTATGTACAGTAATAGGTATTTTTTTATCTGCTTCATTAATAAGCTCTTTTGTTTTTTGGTCATCATATTTAACCATAAAATTTGAGGGCATAGCAAACAATTTATTATAAAATACTTTGAAACCTTTAGCATTCAATCTTTTGATTAGTAAATTGGATGAAGCATAATTTATATAATGTTCTTCTCCAGCTGTATGAATTATGAATGTATCCATAGAGTCTATTTTTGGTAAGTGTTTTACAAAGTCTAATACAATTTGAGGTGCGTTAAAGGAATGTACTGGATAAGCTATTCCTACTGAATCATATGATGTTAAATGAATATTAGACATCTTGATATTTTCAATTCTTCTGCAATCAACATAAGTCTGTTGATTTTCAAATTCTTGTTTTATTCTATTTACAATATATCTTGTCATACCAGTTCCAGAGAAGTAAAATACACATATTTTATTCAAAACAATACCTCCTATAAATAAGATAATAACTTGTTAGAGTCATTATAACATAGAGCTAGTAAACTTAAGTTGAGAAATATCTAAGAAATCCAAAAAACCATGAGAAAGGGTGTAGTCCATGTATCCTTGACAATCTAAACAAGAAGAAAATGCCAGCATGTTTTTTTGTATAGTTAATGAAGATATGCATGATGTAACTGACTATTCGATTGAAGGATTTGTGAGCTACTTACATAAACATCAAACAAATAGTGATATACAGTGATATTTTTTAAGTATTAAGTTAAATGTAAATAAAAAATCAGATAAAATTTTATTTTATCTGATTTTTTATTTACATTTATTTTATTAGATTATGTTAATATTTTTTGACTAAATAAAAGGATATTCAATCAAAATTTTATACCTATAATAATATTGGGGGAATATTATGAGGAATACATTTACTATTATGTTCAATTATTAAGGTCTTATACAATTTATTTAAAAAATAAAAATATTTTACATTTCTTCCTCATCAAACTCCTCAATATTAGTTTGTGGCATACCTTGTATAGACATATTACTAGAACCATAAGGAGTCGGATACATGTTAGAAGGCATATTACTAGGCATAACTACAGGCATACCATTCATTGTATTATGACATATAACACCTGGTATCATCATAAGTACATTAGGAGGCATATTTTGATTACATGATAAGTTAGGAATACCCATGTTATTCATATTATACCCCATATTATTCATGTTGCCAGACATGTTGTTAGGCATACCCATATTATTCATGTTACCAGACATATTGTTAGGAATACCCATATTGTTATTCATGTTACCAGACATGTTATTAGGCATACCCATATTATTATTCATATTACCAGACATATTATTAGGCATACCCATATTATTATTCATATTACTAGACATGTTATTAGGCATACCCATATTGTTATTCATGTTACCAGACATGTTGTTAGGCATACCCATATTGTTATTCATGTTACCAGACATATTAGTAGGTACACCCATATTATTAGATGTATTATAGTTCATGTTGTTAGGCATATTGTTTGGATTAGATGTGTTGTAGTTCATATTTCCAGATGTATTATTTGTGTTAGGCAAGTTGTTTGGAGAATTACTACTTTTAGGATAATTATTTACGCTATTAGGATAAATGTTACTTATGTTCTGATTATTAGGTATTTTTGTATAACCACTAGGGATTTGTGGGTCATTTCTCAACTCATCTTGGGGAATTTCTTCGTTAGTAATATAATCTGCATAATTAGCAGGGTCTAAGTAAGGCATGTAACTAGTATCTAAGTTCTTTTTTTTCTTATTACTCATATTAAACTTGCACCTCCTAGAAAAACTATAAAAAAGTTTACAAAAACTTATTCTAATAATATATATATTAAAAAAGTCCATAATATGTGCATTCTAATTATTATTAAATAAATAAAAAAATATTGTTGCGAAATCAGATATAATAGCATATAATGAACATATGAACAGTTATTCATATATTAAAATAACGGAGGATTATACAATGAGAGAAGAGATAAATGATTGTAGTTGTAATATAATACATGAGGAAATAGTAACAGAAGCTAAGTCAACTATGCCAGATGAAGAAATGTTATATGATTTAGCAGAATTATTTAAAGTATTTGGAGATACTACTAGAGTAAAGATATTATATGCATTATTTGCAAATGAAATGTGTGTATGTGATATAGCAAGTTTATTAAATATGACTCACTCTGCAATATCTCACCAACTTAGAGTATTAAAACAGGCTAGGTTAGTAAAATTTAGAAGAGATGGAAAGACAGTATATTACTCATTAGATGATAGCCATATAAGTCAAATATTTGACTGTGGATTAAATCATATTAGAGAGACTTATAAATGATAAATGAGAGGAGTGAATATATATGGAAGCAAATAATATAATTAAAAAGGAATTTATATTAGGAGGATTGAATTGTGCACATTGTGCAGAAGAGATTAACAACAAAGTTTCTAAGCTACAAGAGGTTAAGTCTTCTAATCTAAATTTTATAAATAAAAAACTTACAGTAAATATAGAAAATAGTTTTGATGAAGAAAATACTATAGAAAAGATAATAGAGATAATAGATTCAACAGAACCAGGACTTAATATACAAATAAGCTCTAAAGACAATACAATAGCCAACAAAACATCAACTAAAAAGGAGCTTATATTAGGAGGATTAAATTGTGCACATTGTGCAGAAGAGATTAACAACAAAGTTTCTAAACTAAAAGAGGTTGAATCTTCTAATTTGAATTTTGTAAATAAAAAACTTACAGTAAACATAATAAGTACTTTTGAAGAAGATTCTGTTATAAATAAAATAAAAGAAATAATAGACTCAACAGAACCAGGACTTGATATACAAGTAGAGTCTTCTGATAAAACAAAATCTAGAACGATTGAAAAGTCAGAAACTGTGAGCGATACAAATAAAAAAGAATTAATTCCACTTATAATAGGAGCTCTTGTATATATTTTTGGTATATATCAAACAGCAACAGGATTTGAAAGTCAATTTAGCAATATAGTATTTATAGTTGCTTATGTGATAGTAGGTGGAGATGTACTTTTAAGAGCAATAAGAAATATATCAAAAGGAAGAGTATTTGATGAAAACTTCTTAATGGCTCTAGCAACAGTAGGGGCATTATTAATAGGAGAACTATCAGAAGCAGTAGGAGTTATGCTTTTCTATAAGGTAGGAGAGTATTTACAAGGTGTTGCGGTTGGAAAGTCTAGAAAGTCTATAACTTCACTTATGCAAATAAGACCAGATTATGCAAACCTAAAAGTTAACTCTGAAGTTAAAGTAGTATCTCCAGAAGAAGTAAATATAGGTGATATAATAGTAGTAAAACCTGGTGAAAAAGTGCCATTGGATGGTGTAGTAGTAGATGGAGTATCTATGTTAGACACTTCTGCACTTACAGGAGAGTCTGTATTAAGGGAAGTTGAAAAAGGAGACGAAATTTTATCAGGTGTTATAAATAAGAATGCTTTACTTACTATTGAAGTTACAAAGAGCTTTGGAGAGTCAACAGTTTCAAAAATACTTGACCTTGTTGAAAATTCTAGCATTAAAAAATCAAAAACAGAAAATTTTATATCTAAATTTTCAAGATACTATACTCCAGTAGTAGTTATAGCTGCTTTATTGATAGCATTTGTACCACCACTTGTTATTTCAGGTGAAGTATTTAGTGATTGGCTATACAGAGGGTTGATATTCTTAGTTGTTTCTTGTCCTTGTGCATTAGTTTTATCAATACCACTTAGTTTCTTTAGTGGGATTGGATTTGCATCTAAAAATGGAATACTTATAAAGGGAAGTAATTACTTAGAGGCTTTAAGAAGTGTAGATACAGTAGTGTTTGACAAAACAGGAACCCTTACTAAAGGTGTGTTTAATGTAACTAAGTTAAATCCTGTGGGAATATCAGAAGAAGAATTATTGCAATATGCAGCTCTTGCAGAAGTAAATTCAAATCATCCAATAGCAAAATCTATATTAAGCTACTATAGTAAGAAAATTGATTTAAATACAATAGATAGTTATGAGGAAATAGCAGCCTATGGAATTAGAGTAAAATACAATGGTGAACTTATATTGGCAGGTAACGAGAAGCTTATGAAAAAGGAAAATATATTCTATTCACCAGCTAAAGAAGTTGGAACAGTAGTGTATATTGCTGTTGATAAAATGTATAGAGGTTATATAGTTATATCTGATGAGATAAAAGAAGATAGTAAAAATGCCATAAGAAGTTTAAAATCAATAGGAGTAAAAGAAGTTGTAATGTTAACTGGAGATAATGAAAAAGTAGCAAAAAATATCGCTCAAGAGTTAGGATTAGATACAGTTTACTCTAATTTACTTCCTAATGAAAAGGTAGATAGACTAGAAGAGTTGTATGAAGGTAGAACAGAAAAAGAAAAAATAGCTTTTGTAGGTGATGGAATAAATGATGCACCAGTTTTAGCTAGAGCAGATGTTGGTATAGCAATGGGAGGTCTAGGTTCAGATGCAGCTATTGAAGCAGCAGATGTAGTACTTATGACAGATGAACCAAGTAAAATATCTAAAGCCATTGAAATAGCAAATAAGACTAATAAGATAGTATGGCAAAATATAATATTTGCTCTAGGTGTAAAAGTTATAGTTATGGCACTAGGAGCTGGAGGAGTAGCTACTATGTGGGAGGCTATATTTGCTGATGTAGGGGTAGCACTTATTGCAGTACTAAATGCTATGAGAGCTATGAGATAATATGTAAGTTAAAAATAAATAGATTTTATTAAAAGATTGATTATAAAAGAAGAAGTATTGATAAGTTTATTCTAACTGTATTAATACTTCTTCTTTTATGATTGTATTTATTTACATCTATTTCTATATTCTTATTTATTGTCTGTATTTTCTACTGTATTTTTTCAATTTATATAGGGATAATTCTATTATAACTGTTGAATTTGTATATAGAAATATTTAAAATATTAATAATTAAGATAAACAATTGTGATTTTTTATAAAAAAATATAAATATATTAAAATTGATTGAAGCTATGGTATTACTACATTATAATGGAATATGTGATAATGAAAATTAAAAAATTTAAAAAAATAATTTGAAAAGTATTGACGAATTATTTTTAAGGTGATATAGTATTACTTGTCCTTAAGAAAAGGGCAAACATGGAAAATGAAAAATGAACTTTGAAAATTAAACAGTAGGTTAATTTATAAAACAAGAAACAAACCATAAAGCCAGATATTTTGATAA